>JBCCES010000008.1:0-15576 GCA_039030115.1 Myxococcota bacterium | reverse complement strand
GTCACCTTCTTCGCTTGTATTTTTTGCATCTTCTTGAATTTCAGCGATTGCCTTTTTAGGCTCCGTCAATTTTTTTGCTTTTTTGTCTTCGCCGCATGCTTGCAGAGCAAGAAAGGCGCCCAATAAAACATAACTTGTTCTCTTTAACTTCATTTTTTCTCCTTTAGCTGCTTGATTTTCTATCAAATCAATTTATGCCGTTATCTTAGCCCCAATAATACTGAAAAGTCAATTTTTTTCTGTTTCTTTTGCCTGGGCGACAATCACTTTAGCGGGGCGCAGCAAACGTTCGTGCAACATGTAGCCGGCCTGCAGTTGCTGCAGTACGGTGCCTGGGGCAGTTTGATCATCTTCTTGTTGACTCACGGCTTCGTGACGATTGGGATCAAAAGGCTGCCCTACAGGCTGTAAGCAGTGGATTCCAAAGCGCTGCAGGGTTTCTAGCAGCTGCTTGTGTACCATGTCAATGCCGTCAAGCAGTGTGTGTAACGACGGGTGATCTGTTTTTTCAAGAGCTTGCTGCCCTGCATGGAGGGCCTGTTGCAGATGATCTAAGCAAGGAAGAAGCTGTCGAGCCAAGGGTTCGTTGGCATATTGCAATTGCTGTTGCGTCTGTTGTCTGCTGCGGCGCTTGTAGTTGTCAAACTCCGCTGCCAATCTCAGATATTGATCATTTAGCGTGTCTAGCTTTTGCTGGAGTTGTTGCAAGGGATCCATTTGCTCTTGTACTGGAGGTTGCTTGCTCTCTTGTGTGATCTCGTTTTGTTGTGGTTGGTCGGTAGCAGGGGCTTGGTTTTGACGGGTGGATGGTTCACCTGTCGTCGCAGGATTTTTTTGATGAGGATCTATCTCTTGTTGTGTTTTTGCCTCTTCTAAAGATTTTTCGCAAGGCATGTGAGATGCTTTTTTTGTTGAAGTATTCATTGTTTGACTCCTCTACCTGCTCACTCCCAAAGCCCGTTTGGGAGCTTGCTTACCGCTGTTGATTTTAGCAGCTACCCCTTGAAACCGCTACTTTTCGTTTGGCATGGGGTGCTTGACATGCACTAGTGCTTTACAGTCCAATGAAGTAGACAAAGCAATAAGGAGTTTTTTTTGCCTGTTACTAGCGGCCTGGGTCGATCTAAAGGAAAGCGAATCGATAGAACCTCGCGGGGGGGACTGCGTGTTAATAGGCGCATTCGTGTGCCACAAGTGCGTGTGATTGGAGAAGATGGAGACCAATTGGGCCTTATGGCAACGCAGGAAGCTTTTCATATGGCTCAGGAGTCTGGTCTTGATTTGGTAGAAGTATCTCCTTTAGCCAAACCTCCCGTTTGCAAGCTGATGGACTATGGGAAGTTTAAATATGAGCAAAAACGCAAAGCTTCTTTGGCCCGTAAAAACCAGCAACAAATTTCTTTAAAAGAGGTAAAATTTCGTCCTAAGACGGATAATCACGATTTTTACGTGAAGGTCAGTAACTTAAAACGGTTTCTCACAGAAGGTCACAAAACGAAAGTGACTGTTGTGTTACGTGGACGTGAAATTGTGCACAAAGACATTGGAGAGCAGCTTTTAGTAAGAGTACGCGAGGCCCTTGCTGACATGGCGATGTTAGAAACAAATCCCCATTTAGAGGGGCGTCAGATCTTTATGATCTTGGCTCCCGGCAAAACGAGTGTTAAAAAGAAAGAGAAGCTTGCGCAAGAAGAAAACCAAGCGCCTCAAGTGGCGTTGCAACAAGTGCGCACAAAAGAAGAGGATGAGGGATGAAAGGCCCAAAGATGAAAACCAAGCGATCTGCAAGCAAGCGCTTTGGCCAAACAGCCAGTGGCAAGTTGCGCCATTCGGCCCGTGGAAAGCGCCATTGTTTAAGTAATAAGAGTCGTAAACGTAAGCGAGCACTTAAGAAAGCAGGTTATTTAACAAAGGGAAGTGCGCAGCTGGTTTTGCACCAGTTGCCTTACATTTAGTATGAAAAGCTGTTTTTAGGAGAAGGAGAGAAGGACCATGTCTCGGGTAAAAAGCGGATGTGTAACACGCCAACGTCATAAAGCAACGTTGCGTCGGGCAAAAGGGTATTATGGTGCAAGACACCGTGTGTTTCGGTGCGCAAAGGAGAGCGTTGAACGAGGTCTTGCCTATGCTTATCGGGATAGAAGGGCTAAAAAGCGACAAATGAGGCGTTTGTGGATTGTGCGCATCAACGCGGCTGCGCGTTTGCATGGTTTGTCTTATAGTGTTTTTATGAGCAAACTCAAGACACACCATATTCAGTTAGACCGCAAAGCCCTGGCTTATTTGGCATTTACACAGCCCGAAGCCTTTGCGCGCATTGCTCAAGAAGCTGTTGCGGCTTGAATTTGACAACGTTTTTCAGGTGTGGGTTTGTTGTAAAATGGCACAACATGAGCGCACTGTTAATCGGCATGACAAATGAGTGAGCAGCAGCCGCAACAAGTCCAGCAGGTTTTTCATCAGCTTCATGTTGTCAAGCAGCAAGCCATTGAGCATCTTAAAGGTTGCCAATCTGTTCGTGAAGTCGACAAAATTCGGGTCCGTTATTTAGGTAAAAAGGGAGCTTTGTCGGATATTTTGCGTGGTTTGGGTCGTTTGTCTGCCGATGATAGACCCCTTGTTGGTCAGCAAGCCAATGCAGTGCAAGAGCAGATTCAAACCTGTTTGCAAGATCGTTTGCGCCTCATTAAGCAGGGTTTACAAGAGGAGAATTTGCGTCGACAGGTAGATATTTCATTACCAGGTCGCATGTTGCCTCGAGGGCATGTGCATCCCATTGTACAAACTCAAGAGGATATTTTGCGCTGTTTGCGTCATTGGGGTTTTCAGATTGTGCAGGGGCCCGAAGTAGAGCATGATTTTTTGAATTTTACGGCATTAAACATGCCACCCGGGCATCCCGCTCGTCACATGCAAGACACGTTTTATCTTTCTGAGGATGTGGTTCTGCGCACCCACACCAGTCCGGTGCAAATCCGCGTTTTATCTGCACTCAAAGATAAACGCAGCCCTCGTGTGCAAATGGCTAGTCCGGGTCGAGTTTATCGACGGGATGATGATGCCACCCATTCCCCTGTGTTTCATCAAGTGGAGGGTCTGTGTGTGGGTCCAGATGTGACATTTGCACAGTTGAAAGGCTTGCTTGAACTACTTGCCCAGCACCTGTTTACCCCATCGACACGTTTGCGCACGCGATCCAGTTATTTTCCCTTTACCGAACCATCTGTAGAGGTGGATGTGTCTTGCCCTCGCTGCAAGGGGGATTCCTGCTCTGTTTGCAAGGGCAGTGGATGGTTGGAGCTGATGGGTGCTGGTATGGTCGATCCAGCTGTGTTTGAAATTGTGGGTGTTGATCCAGAAACGACTTGCGGCTTTGCTTTTGGTATGGGTGTTGAACGCGTTGCCATGTTGCGTCATGGTGTTGCTGATATTCGCCTTTTCTACGAGAACGACCTGGAGTTTTTAGAACAATTTTGAAAAGCGGCAGCAAAAAGAGGAAGCAATGCGTGTCAGTTTGAGAACGTTACGGCGTCTGGTGGCTTTACCCAAAAGCGTGACAGAGGAGGAGATGGCTCAACGTCTCACGTTGGCCGGTTTTGAGACAGCGCTGGAAAAAGGAATTTGGTCTGGTTTAAACGATGTCCTGTTGGCCAAGGTGTTGCAGGTACAAGATATTGCTGGGCGTTCTGAACTCAAGCTATGCCAGTTAGACATAGGAAAGCAGCGTGTGCAGGTGGTGTGCGGTGCTCGCAACGTGGCAAAAAATGCCCTCGTAGCCTATGTTCCTCCAGCTACCCAGCTGCCCAGCGGTAAGCAGGTCTCTACAAAAACGGCTTGTGGTCTCGATAGTGTAGGCATGTTGTGTTGTGCTGCCGATCTGGGATTGTGTGAGTCCAGCGAAGGTGTTGCGGTGGTGCCAAAAGAGCATGTAGACACCAATGCCATTGGAAGTCCCTTTGGAAAAGCGGCTGGTTTGCTAGATACGGTGTTAGACATTGATGTGACACCCAATCGTCCCGATGCTTTGGGTCATGTGGGCATTGCTCGGGAACTGTCTGCTTGTTTGCAGGTGCCCATGTTATCCAGCAAACCCCGATGTCAAGAAATCCAAGCGAGTGCAGACACTGCCGTTCACGTGCATGTACAACAACGCCAGCACTGCCCTCGCTTTGCCTGTCGAGTCATCGATGGAATCGTTGTGCGAGAGAGCCCTTTGTGGTTGCAAACCCTGTTGACTGATTGTGGTTTGCGCAGCATTAACAACGTGGTTGATGTGACAAACTGGGTGATGTTGCATCGAGGGCAGCCGCTGCATGCTTACGATCGAGATTGCCTAGCTCAAGATCGACAACGCGCTCAGCTCGTTGTGCGTCTAGCAAAAGCAAAAGAGAAACTGCAACTGTTGGACGATGACGCTCGAGAGTTGTCCCCAGGAGATCTGGTAGTTGCCGATACGCGCGGGCCTCTTGCACTAGCAGGAGTGATGGGAGGAAAAACCAGTGGAGTTTCTTCGAGTACCCAGTCGGTGGTGCTTGAGGCTGCCTATTTTAACCCAGCAACAATTCGGCAGATGGTACAGCGACACCGCCTCAATACCCAAGCGAGTCATCGCATGGAACGTGGTTGTGATCCGGGCGGCATTCCATCAGCTTTAGATGAAGCCGCACAGTGGCTGAAAGAGTTGGCGTCAGGGCGTGTTCTCAAAGGAGTGATTGATGTGTGCCCCAGCAAAATAGAGCGTGCTGTCATCTCATTTCGCCCCACACGTTTTTACCAGGTTTCAGGCATCAGCAAGCAGGATGTAGATGAGTCTTGTTTGTTGCGCTTGTTGGGTAGTTTGGGTATAGAAACCCTCGGCAGGCGGGGAGATGCCATTTGCTTTTCTGCACCCACGTTTCGGCCGGATCTCACCCGCGAAGTGGATCTCATTGAAGAGGCAATGCGTTTGGTGGGCTATGATCGCGTGCCGGCAGCTCCTTTAATCAGCTATGCGCAAAGCGAACCATCGTACCCTTGCCCCAATTGCCCCAATGTGTTGTCAGAATACGTACGCAAATGCCTTGTTGGTCAGGGTTTTTGTGAGGCAGTTAACACCTCTTTAGGGTCGTGTAGCAAACATCATCTGTTTTGCAAAGCAGCTGCGGTTGACATGTTGCAGATGCAGAATCCTTTGGGTGAAGAGACCAAAGCGTTACGTTATAGTTTGTTACCAGGTCTATTGGAAAGTGCTTCACGCAACATGAAGCGAGGTGTCATCTCGCCTCGTTTGTTTGAGCTGGGCATCGGTTTTTCGACCTGTCACCAAAAACCCCTACAAGAGGGAAAACTGCCCGATGCGCATCAACGTTGGGCCGAAGAGATTTTATGGGCGGCAGGTGCGATGGCCGGACAGATGGGTTCAGAGAGTTTTGATCGCAAAGCGATGCCCGTGGATTTTTATGATGTTAAGGGCGTTGTTGCTCATGTATTGGCCTGTTTAGGCCTTTGGAAAAGCTGGCAGGAGGGGTGTATTGTATTTCGCACACCGCCAAAAGGTTTTACACAGCTGTTTCATCCGGGTCTGTCTGCTGCGCTGTATCATCGCACCAAGGGCAGCATGGTAGGTATTTTTGGCCAATTTCATCCGCAAATTTGTGAAGCTTACGCATTAAAAAAAGATGCTTTTGGGTTTGAAATCAATTTAACAGCTGTGCAAGAAGATGCTCAGATATCTCAGCATTTTGTATCGCCGCCAAATCGTTACCCTACCATGCACCGAGATTTAGCTGTTGTGGTGCCTGAATCTGTAACGGCACAGCAAATTGTCGATCTGCTCCTGCAACACAATCAGGCGCAGCAATGGGTTCAAGATATGCGCTTTTTCGATCTATATCGAGGTCCGTCTATCGCGCCAAATCACAAATCTTTGGGGCTTTCTGTGGCTCTACGTGCACCCGATCGCACTCTAACAGACAGCGAGGCTTCTGCATTTATGACAACATTCATTGCCAAGTTGGAAAAGTCCTTAAAGGCATCTGTTCGAACATAAAAAATATCTGTTTTAAGTCCATTTTAAAGGGCTTTCTAATTGGATTTTTTTAGTAAATTCTAATTGAATTTTTTTTATTTTTGCATTATCTATTTTATTTATTAAATATAAATTGTGTCTTAAGGGGAGGGTATCATGAAACGACTTGCTGTGTTTGGGTTTGTACTGATTGCTGGTGGATGCCTTGGAGAAGAACCAAGGCCGGGTGATACCCGGGTGGCGCAGGTATTAGCCAATGTGCAGCCTACTACAGAAGAAAACCCTTCTTTGCTGTGCGGCAACTTTAAAATCGAGCTTGATATAGGGGAGCAGTGCGACGACGGTAACCAACAAACAGAGAGTTGTCGTTATGGACTTGAAAGCTGCGTTGTGTGTGATAGCAGGTGTAAACTTATAGATGGTTCCACGAGTTTGTGTGGAGACGGGATTGTCGATGGCTTCAATGGTGAGCACTGTGATGACCGCAACGTGGTAACAGAAAATTGCCCAGTTGGCCAAGAGAGCTGTTTTGTTTGTGGCAGTAATTGCAGATTCGTGTTGAGCGTTGGTACCGCAGAAACAGTTACCGTATGTGGTAACGGTGAGCTGGAGTTTGGAGAGCAGTGTGATGACGGCAATAATGATACTCATGATACTTGCACGAATAGTTGTACGTTGAACCAAGCTCCGACAGCAGCAGCTGGTGTTGTGGTGAGTGTCTCTCCTTTAGGTCAGGATCGTATACTGTGGCGGTCCCTGCCTGCATCGGATCCAGAGGGAGACAATCTGTCCTATGCTGTTGTCGCATCTGGTGATCACTCTGTTTCTCAGTTGACTCTTGCAAGTGGCAATGTAGCTGCCATCGATGATGAGGGGATTTACACAGTGACAATCACCGACGGTTACGTAGGACAAGAAAGCATCACGTATCGAGTGACCGATACGGCGGGCAATAGCCAAGATGTCGATGTGTTGATGAGTGTGCTGCCCGAGGATTCTGATGATTTTGCGGTGAACACCTATACCAGCAACAACCAAAGCAATTCCGCCATTACAGCACTACCGAATGGTTTTGCCATGGTATGGCAATCCTGGAGGCAAGACGGTGATGCAAACGGTATCTATGGACAACGATATGATGTGGCTGGTCATGCTGTTGGCTCAAATTTTTTGGTGAACACTGAAACATTAGATAGTCAAAGAGCCCCCGATATTGCTGTGCTATCTAACGGGGGCTTTGTCGTGGTATGGGAGTCGGATGAGCAAGAAGGTGAGGGTCTGAGGCTTGGTATATATGGGCAACGCTATGACAGCAATGGCAGTCCTGTGGGCAGTGAGTTTCATGTAAACACCCATGTAAACAATGACCAGAGAATGCCTGTGGTGGCTGGATTGTCTCACGGCGGTTTTGTAGTCATTTGGCAGTCTTGGGGTCAGGATACCAATGGCTACGGTATCTATGGACAACGATACGATGCAAATGGTACAGCTGTTGGTTCAGAGTTTCGGGTGAACACCTATGTGACGAATGATCAACAAAAACCTGCTGTTGCTGCCCTCTCTAACAACGGTTTTGTGGTGGTGTGGGAATCTTATTTGCAAGATAGTAGCTTGGCAGGCGTGTACGGACAACGGTATGATGCAAACGGCAATGCTGTTGGCTCAGAGTTTCAGGTCAATACGCATTTCGTCGGCGGTCAGTCAGATCCTGCTGTAGCGAAGTTGTTTGATGACGGGTTTGTCGTAGCATGGCAATCCATCAATGGTAGCTATGTCCATATTTATGGACAGCGGTATGACACAAATGGCAACCCTGTTGGTGGGGAGTTTCAGGTCAATACCTATGTCAACAACAGTCAATTCCAACCTGCTATTGCTACAGGACCTCATGCTGATTTTGTCATTGTATGGAGCTCCCTGGGCCAAGATGGTGATGGTTCAGGCATTTACGGTCAGCGTTACACCATAGAATCTGGAAATATTGAACCGATTGCTGTGGAGTTCAGGGTGAATCAGAGCATTCCCGAGAATCAATCAGACTCATCTGTTGCTATGTTGCCTAGCGGTAACTTTATGACAGTGTGGGAGTACGGAATCCCTGATGGCACTGGTAACGACATATCTGCACGTCTGTTTACTTCAGCCTACCATCTGCAGGGTTCTTCGGGCCCCGATCTGTTAGCTGTTGGCTCCTCTTGGCGCATGCTTACTGGTGGGGCGGGAAACGATCTGTTTGTGTTTGATACCGTGACATCTGCTGGCTCGAAGCAGCTTGTGACCGATTTTGTTCTTGGTCAAGATCAACTGCTGCTACAAGGCATCGATCCGGCATTGCTGGATCCGAACGATGACGCAACTACACAGGCAGCAGCGTTGGCAGGTCACGTGGAGGTTGCAGTAGAAGATGCAGATGGTGACGGCCAACTGGACGACACCATTGTGCGGGTTGACTCAAGTGGGGGAGGTGAGTTTAGTACTCCTGATCTGACCATTGTTTTACAAGACCTCTCGGGCGTGGCGTTGTCAGATTTCTTGAGCTCGTCCAGCCTCGTCATGCAGCAGTAATGCAGCTGGTCAAGCGCCCAGGTTGCCCTTGAGCAATTTGGGAACCTATTTGTTTCAGAGTTGCCGTGTTTGCCATGACATGGGTTATGACTTGAAGCAGCACGCACTGTTTTGAGACGGTTTGGTATGTGCTAGCCTGTTACAAGAGCCGGGATGGCGGAATTGGTAGACGCAGGCGACTTAAAATCGCCCGAGAATTCTCGTGCGGGTTCGAGTCCCGCTCTCGGCACACCACAATGTTTTATTGAGCCAGTTCAATGAGTGCAGCGGCGCCCATGCCACCGCCAACACACATGGTGCAGATTCCTAGGGCGATCTGTTGCTTTTTCATGTAGTGCAGCATGGTACCCACTTGTCGAGCACCGGTGCAGCCTAAGGGATGACCCAGTGCAATGGCGCCACCACAGGGGTTAATTTTGTTTGGATCCATCTCTAATTTTCGTATACATGCCACAGCTTGGGCCGCGAATGCTTCGTTGAGTTCAATAACACCTATGTCTTGTAGCGAAAGTCCTGTAAGAGCAAGCAGTTTTTTGACAGCTTCTACGGGGCCTAGTCCCATAATTTCTGGCTCTAACCCCACTGTAACAAAAGCACGAAACCAGCCCATGATGCTGCGGTTTTCCTGTTTGGCTTGGTTGCCTTGCATCAATGCTACGACAGCAGCTCCATCGTTGAGTGGGGAGGAGTTGCCTGCTGTCACAGATCCATCTTGCGCGAAGGCGGGTTTTAGTTTCTGCAGCGCTTGCAAACTGGTGTCGGAGCGGGGGCACTCATCGTGTGTAAACATGCGTTCGTTTTGATCAGCTGTTTGTTTGCCGCTTTGCCAACCACCCAAGGGCAGAGGCAGAGGAGCGATTTCGTCGTCAAACCACCCTTGCTGTTGTGCTTTGACTGCCTTTTCATGGCTGTGCAGAGCAAAGGTATCTTGATCGGCACGAGAAATATCGCATTTTTTTGCTACGCGCTCTGCTGTCAGGCCCATGGGCATGTATATTGTGGGTTGCTCCTTGATCAGGTAGGGGTTGGCACGAAACAGATGTCCTCCCATGGGAACAGCAGACATCGATTCGACCCCGCCTGCCAATCCGATGTTGATTTGTCCTGTTTCAATGGCCTGTGCTACTTGGGCGACGGCTTGCAGTCCGCTTGCGCAGAACCGATTGACACTGCAGGCGGGCACATGGTAGGGCAAGCCGGCTCTGCATGCAGCAATGCGAGCGACGTTCATGCCTTGTTCAGCTTCTGGCATAGCACAACCTAACACCACATCTTCCATATCTTGTGGTTGTATGTTTGCGCGCTGCAGGGCAGCTTGCATGACAAAAGCGGCCATGTCATCGGGACGTTCGTTGGCTAAAGCTCCTTTATGTGCTCGCCCAATGGCTGTTCGAGCGCACGATAAAATAGCAACGTTGAGCAGCTCTTGTTTCTGTTTCATGGTGTTGTGCGTTTTGTGTTCATGGGATGTGTTCAATTTCGCAGAGGTTTGCCGGTTTGCAGGGTGTGGGCAATGCGCTGTTGGGTTTTTTCTTGCCCACACAAATGCAGAAATGCTTCTCGTTCTAGGTCTAAAATGTGCTGTTCGCTAACCGGTTGTTTCGTGCTGCAGTTGCCTCCTGTAAGAATTTTGGCTACATGCAATGCAATGATCTCATCGTGGGCACTGATAAATTTTCCATCGCGCAGAGCTCGGATTGCTGCGGCAAAGCTGGCAGCACAGCTAGGGCCAGGAAGACGAAAAACCCTGGGTTTAGGAGAGGTAAACCCTTGTTGCACCATACCAAGGGCCCGCTGTTTAGCAGCGTGTAGTACGTGGTGGCGATTGAGGGTGATGCCATCAGACTGTTTGAGCCATCTCCACCGTTTGCCTTCCTGGGCACTGCTTGTCACCTTGGCCATGGCAATGCGTTCCAGTACGGGTCGCAGCAGTGCATCGGGAGCAAAGTGCGGATCATCTGGAGCATTGGCCAAGGCGGCGCGTAGGGCAACCACATTGCCGCCACCTGCGGGAACAAGGCCAACGCCGGCCTCCACCAAACCCATGTACAGTTCAGCATGGGCTTGCGTGCTATTGCATGCCAGGGCCAACTCTGTGCCTCCACCCAGTGTCATGCCAAATGGAGCCGATACAGTGGGAAAGGGGCTGTACTGTAGTCGTAGTGCAACCCGCTGAAATGCATGAATGAGCTGTTCGATCTGTTTGTATTCGCCTGATTGCATCGCTAAGCCCAGTAACAGTAAATTGGCTCCTGCACAAAAATGGTCTCCTTTGCCTGTGAGCACCAGTGCATCGAAAGCGCCATTTTCACATTGATCAAGGCCCCGTTCGATGACTTGTAGTGTGGTGGAATCAATCACATTGAGTTTGCTGTGCAATTGCACGGCAAGAATTTTCTCTCCCATGTCTATTAAAGAAGCACTGTCGTCTTTGTGTACAACAGCCTTGGGGGAGTGATGCATCATGTCGTCAATGGACAATTGTTTAGCATCTTGTTGCAGGGGTTGAGCCTGTTTGTTCATGGAATCCCAAAACGTGCGTTGGCCTTGATGGGTGTTGTAAAATGTTTCGCGGCCGCTTTGCAGCATGCTGTGCACCCATGAAGCTACAGGAATGTTTTCTTGTTTCATCACATCGACCAGCCAAGCCACGCCCACAGCATCCCACAGGGCAAAGGGGCCTAAACGCCAGCCAAATCCATCTTGCATGGCGTTATCAATTTGGGTGAGGTTATCAGCAATGCTTTCTAGGTGCCAAGCAGCATAGGCACAGGTGTGCGCTGTCACTTTGCGTGCGAGTAAAGCGGCTGCATCGTCGTGATGTAAAAGCAGATGTAGACGTTGTTGCAAAGGCTTGCCTTTGATTTGGTTGAGGGATTCAAATGCGCGTTTTTGTTGTGTTTCATAGGACAGGTCCTTGATATTCAGCGCCAAAATGCCCTCGGGGGTTTTGCGGTAAAATCCCTGACCACTCTTTTGACCTAGGTGCCCCTTTGCAATCAATTGCGTCATGAATTCGGGCAGATCAAACGCATGGGGAAATTGGGGTTCGGGCAGTTGTGTTTGGCACATATTGGCCACGTGCGCGAGGGTGTCTAGCCCCACTAAATCAGCAGTACGGCACACGGCAGAGCGAGGGCGGCCCATGGCTGGCCCAAAAATGGCATCGATCTCTGCCACGCTGTAATCACCCTCTTGCATGAGTTTCCATGTACACAACAAAGTAAATAGGCCAATGCGATTGCCAATAAAATTCGGCGTGTCCTTGGCTTGCACCACATGTTTGCCGAGTTGATGGGAAAGCACAAATTGCATGCGTTTTATAATTTCTGAATCTGTTTTTTCAGCAGGCACAATTTCTACAAGAGGCAAATAACGTACAGGGTTGAAAAAATGGGTAATCACAAAGCGTTTTGCAAATGACTCAGGCAGATCCGCCAACAATTGCTTTGTCGTCAGGCCCGATGTATTCGATGACACAATGCATGTATCAGATAGATGCTGTTGCAATTGGGCAAACAGATTTTTCTTGACCTGCAGATCTTCCACCACGGCCTCTAAGACCCAATCACACTGTTTGATGCGATGCAGGTCATCTTCTAAATTGCCAATTTCAATGGTTTTAGCATCGTGGGGGTCAAAAAAAGCGGGAGGTTTTGTTTGTAAAGTGCGTTGCAAACCCTGTTGCGCCCGTTGATTGCGTTGCGTCTTGGAGTCTCCTTTTTCTGCCACATCTAGCAACAAACAGCGTATGCCACAACCAGCCAGGTGGGCGGCCAAGGCAGAACCCATAATGCCTGCTCCAATGACACAAACATGATGCACCGGGCGTTTGATGGGCGATTGAGCGGAAGATTGTGTGTGTGAAGCTGCATGCATCAAGCGCGTTCTCCTTATTAAGGAAACAGTTTGAAGCAAGCTGTTTATTTCTTTGGGTTGAAATATTTCTTTATTGGCTGTTGTTTCCTCTTAAAACACTCTAAGGAGCAGCGGAGGAAAGCATGATGGAAAAAAGAACCTACATAAAGTGGTTTGGTGTGATAGGCGTGGGTTTGTTGCTATCGATCGGCTGTGGTGATTCGTCAGGTTCATCAGAGGAGGTACAGGATAGTAACCTTGCTGTGTCAACTGGCGATTGTTCAAGTTGGAAGAAGGATTTGCAAAAGGAGTTAGAGAAGAAATTTGCAGGAGAAGGAAAAACATTGACGCAAATACTCGGACCACAGCCTCCTGGACTTGAAGACGGTAGAACATTCATTCCTGTGACTTGCAGGGTGAAAAAAGTTTTCTCTGTGGGATCAGCAGAGCATGAGGTTGTTGCAAATGGAATGACTGATGCGATGTGGCGTACCTTCACGTCAATCTGCAAAAACACGGTTGGAACGCGTGGTTTTTTTAAGTCAACAAGAGAGGGCAAAGAAAAAGTCAGAACGCAGGCATGTGGGGAACAACAAAACAGCACAGAGACTTCACAACTAGGAAAAGCGAACGTCGCATCGATTTCAAACGAGATACTGGCGCGATTTGAATGTAAGAATGCAACTTATCCCAATCGCCTAAACCTAAAAGCAGGGGATCAAGGAACCGCTGCAGTGCCGAAAGGCAGTTATGCCCAATACATTGCAGAGGGGTTTGATGGGATATGTAATGCTGCGCGTTAGCAATGAAAAAAAGAGCTGCCTTTTGTTGGTGGGACAAGTGCCTGCATGCTAAAATAAAAAGGGAGACAAGGCTTTTTTCTGTTACGCCTTGGCCAGGAAACAGATGCGTGCTGTAAGGCTGTTGCGACAACTGGTTATATCTGCTGCGGTTATTGCTGCTGCTGTTGCTGTGTTTGCAGTTTTTGTCATTACAAAGCCGGCTGCTCAACGTGCTGAGGTAAAACAATCCCCTGCAGTGGTGCAAGTACAGACTGTACGCAGACAATCCTACACTGTTCATGTACAGGCATCGGGGGTGGTGCAGCCTACTCGCACGGTGGTGCTCACTTCTCAGGTTGCAGGCAAAGTTGTTGACAGGCATCCGCAGCTGGTGCCTGGAGGGTTTTTAAAGGCTGAACAGCAGCTCGTGCAAATCGATCCGGTGGATTATGAATTGGCTGTTCAGCAAAGCTTAGCTGCTGTTGCCCAGGCCAAATTGATCTTGCAGCAAGAGCAAGCAAGAGGTCAGGCTGCTAAGCGAGATTTTGACCGACTTGGCGATGGGGAGCATGTGGATGAACATGCTCGTGCACTCGCACTGCGTGTACCTCATTTGCATCAGGCACAAGCCAATTTACAAGCGGCTCAAAGTGGCTTGAAACGGGCAAAGTTGCAGCTGGAGCGTACGCAGGTAAAATCCCCTTTTAATGCCGTTGTGCAATCTGCAACTGCTCAAGCAGGGGCTGTGGTAACACCCCAAACTCCTTTGGCAACCTTGGTAGATACAGACCAGTTTTGGGTCAAGGCTTCTGTACCGGCCTCTACTTTGCCCTTTTTAAGAATGCCTTCTACAGGGAGTAAGGGTTCAGTCACACGCATTTGGTCTACAACCTCTTATGGGCCGTCTAAACAAAAGTGGCAGGGGCATGTGGTGCAGCTGATGAGTAGCTTAGAAAAATTGGGCAATATGGCGCAGCTGCTCATTGCTGTGCCCGATCCCCTAGGCTTGAAGCAGCCTGCTGCCAAACAGAGGGGTGTACCCCTCAAGCAAAGGGGTGTGCCCCTGCTTGTGGGAACACAGGTTACCCTGCAGTTGCAGGGCGTTACGTTGAAAGATGTTGTGGTTTTGCCGGCGCAAGCTGTGCAACCCGATGCAACTGTGTGGGTTTTGAGCAAAGAGAGTCGATTACAGCGTCGCAAGGTGCGGGTATTGTGGCGAGAATCTGATCAAAGCATTGTGAGCGAGGGTTTACTTGCCAATGAGCAGG
This sequence comes from Myxococcota bacterium, assembly GCA_039030115.1. Taxonomy (GTDB): domain Bacteria; phylum Myxococcota; class UBA727; order UBA727; family JABDBI01; genus JBCCEX01. The sequence continues at coordinate 1,096 of JBCCES010000008.1, read as the reverse complement.
TAGTGACCAGCATGATCTATGGTGCCAAAGAGGGGCTTGTTGTCCATGTACAGCAGCTATCCAAAGGGCAAACCAAGGGTTCTTCTTCTCATACAAATAGTCAGAAAGTGAAAGCAAAATCATCATGAAACCACCGATCATAACACCTGATCGTAAATCGACGGGTGCCATCGCTTGGATGGCACGCAACCCCGTCACAGCAAATATCGTGTTGGTGATTTTATTGGTGGGAGGACTCATTAATCTTTCGCGCACGCGTCAAGAGATTTTTCCTGAGTTTCAATTGGATTTTGTGACGGTTACAGTTCCCTATCCAGGAGCAAGTCCCTCAACAATTGAAAACAGCGTTTTGCTTGCTTTGGAGGAGGCAATTGATGGTCTTGAGGGGGTGAAAGAGGTTAACCTTTCTGCCCGACAAGGAGTTGGTTCAGCCATGGTCGAGCTGAACTTGGGTGTGAATGCAGATAAAGTATTGGCAGATATTAGCAATGCTGTAGACAGCATTACCTCTTTTCCACAAGATGCAGAACGCCCGATTGTTACGATGCCTTCGGCGCAAAGCGAAGTGATTTCTCTGGTTTTGCATGGCAATGTTTCTGAGACCACGTTGCGATATTGGGTCGATAAGGCTCGTGACGAGTTGCTGCAGCATGATGCCATAACACGTGTAGAGGTCATGGGGTCTCGTCCTAAAGAGGTTGCCATTGAAGTACCCAGCCATTACTTGCTGTCTTACAAAATCACTTTGCAAACGATTGCCAATCGCATTCGGGCAGCTTGGGCAGAAATTCCTGCTGGGGATTTGCAAACTTCCAGTCAAGATTACAATTTGCGCACAGATGACCCGCTGCCTCTTGTGCAGTTTGCCGATATTGCAGTAGCTCGCAATTCATCCGGTTCTTTGGTTCGTTTGAGTGATCTAGCAACGATTCGTGACAGTTTTGCCGATACCGGCGAAAGTGCCCTGTTTAACGGCGAACCTGCCATGATGATTCGTGTGTTTCGTCGTGGTAAACAGACCCCTATTACCGTTGCTGATGCTGTTAAAGATTATGCAGATGCTTTGCGTAGCCGACTGCCTTATGGGTTGGATGTG
>JBCCES010000007.1:0-16339 GCA_039030115.1 Myxococcota bacterium | reverse complement strand
TCTGACGCAGCTCGTTTGCAATCTTCGGATCATGTGACTCAGACGGGTACATGCATACAGCTGCAAGCAGCTGCCAACCCGCATCAAGAGGCTCATTGGATTGCGCAGCGTGTTGTTGCATGGCAGCGCAAGCACGCAAGCCCCGTTCGCATTGCCATTGCCTTTAGTCACATCACGCAGCAAGCGTACGCATTGCAACATGTTTTGCATGAGTACGGTGTGCGTTGTGTTTTGTCACGGGGGTTGCCTTTAACCCAGAGCCCTTGCATGCAATTCGTTGTGCATGTGTTGCGGGCAAGACAGCAGGGCGTACCTGTACATATGGTGTCTGCTTTGCTTGCGCACCCGGCTTATAAAATGCAGATCGATGCACAAAAAGCCAGTCAGTTGCAGGCAATGCTTGCGCAAACAGGGGTGGGGCACGACACAAATATGGCCCAAGACAGCACGGGTGCTTTTTTGCGTTACCTTAAGCAGCGTTCAAAACACAAAGATGCCTCTTTGACCATGCAGATCCCTTTTCAAGAAACCACAGCCTGTTTGGAGCCTTTGCTGAAGATGTTGTATGCCATTCCCTTGCAGGAGAGCTTGCAGAACTATTTGCAACATGTTGTATGGCTGTTGCAAGAGCACATTGTGCCATCTCAAGATGACTGTCATGCAGAAGTTTTAGCTTTGATCAAAGATCTTTTGCGTGTGTGGTGCACGTTGTCAAAGCACGATGAAGCGGCAAGCTCCCATGTTTTGTCTTTAGAAGATTTTGTGACATGGTTGCATGCGCACGTGCAGCAACATCATATTTCATCCAAAGCTGTTGTAGACGATGCCTTAGTAGAAATTGTCTCCACGAAGCAGCTGTGGGCCCGTCAGGTGGATTATGTCGTATTGGCCAGTTTGCAGCACAGCAATGCTGCTGAGCATCACCGAACCAAAACCTTGTTCAACGAGAGGCACATGTCAATTTTACGCACTGTGTTAGGCAAAGAGGTATTGGCCGATCCCGTTGCGTTTGATGCGTTGTGGTTTGCAGGAGCGGTTTTATCTGCCAAAAAAGGCCTGTTGGTAAGTGCATATCTTCATGACGAACAGGGCAAATCCGTGTTGCCCAGCACGCTGTTTCAGCGTTTGTGTGTTGCCTGTAACAAACAATTTCGCCAGTTGGGCGATGTCAATATACGGTTTGATAGGCCTCTGAGTGACTTGCAGTATCAATACGAGTCAGCACAGCATGCTTTGCAGCAAAATCATTTTCAACGCGTTGAGAAAACTGCGTCTCATGAAGGCATTGACACACCTGTGCCCTGTTTATCGAAAAAGCAATGGGATCAAGCTCGCTTGTTTGCTTGCATGCAACAGCAGCGGCAAGATTTTTTTGCCCATGCTGCCCCCCCAGCTTCTTTTGCTTTTGCCGTTGGAGCTCATGATTTGCATGGGCGTTTTGATAAGCTGGGTTTACGTGCTGATGGCCCGTTAACGCCCAGTCGCATTGAAGCCTTGGCACAATGCCCTTTTCGCTTTTTTGTGGAGCGTCTGCTTCAAGTGCATTTGCCCCAGCAAGAGTTGCGTTTTTCTGGACTGCAAACAGGCCAACTGGCCCATCGTGTCTTACAACGTTTTTATGAGCAGCAGGCTCACACAGCGGAGTCTTTGCAGTTGGAGCAGATTCAAAACATTGTGCGACAACTTGTGCACGAGTGCAGCAAGCCATGGCTTGAGCAGGCTTACGAACATGAAAAGCCCCTATGGCAGGGATTTTGTATGTGGCTGCAAACGGCCATTTCTCAGCTTATTGTTCGTCAGGTCAAACATCCTCCCATTCATGGTGTTAAGCCAAGACATATGGAGCTGGTTGTAGGGTCAGGGGAAAAGTGCAAGTTTGCTCCTGTTCCTGTAAACGTGAATGGCAAAACCATCTTTTTAGCAGGTGTGTTAGATCGCGTGGATTTTGGAAAGCAGATGTGTGTTGTGGTGGACTACAAAATGAGCTCGCAAACCCAGCTGAGTGGAAAGATGGCGCCCTCCTCTTTATTGCGTTTTCATTTTCAGCTACCCATTTACCAACGCTTGGTGTCCCATCATTTTCCTCAACAGTCCCAGGGTCAGTTGCTTGGGTATCTGTTGTCCATTCGCGACGGCACGCCCAGCACTGTCTTGGGAGGTCAGCGGCACCTTCATTGGAAAGAGCGTGTGCAGCAGGATGACCGCTCTGATTCTCTGGCAGCAGCCCTCAAGACCGTTTTACAACCCATTTACGACGGCAACGTTCCAGCGTGCGTTGGCCCAGTTTGTCAGCATTGTTGTTTGCAACACGCGTGCCGTAGGCCTGCAGGGTGAGAGGAATATCTGAGCCGGTTTAGAGGAACGCACGCAGTGTCATTGCGGCAGGAAGCCATCGGCTTGCATGTGCCATAGCTTGCTGTAGTGTCCTTTGGCAGCCAGCAATTCTTGATGTGTTCCACTTTCCACGATCTGTCCGTTATCAAAAACAAGCAGGCGGTCCATGTGTCCCAAAGTAGACAATCTGTGGGCAATCACCACCACCGTGCGTCCTTGCATGAGTTTTAATAGGCTGTTGTGGATGAGCTGTTCGGTAACGGAATCCAAGGCAGATGTGGCTTCGTCCAAGACCAAAATAGGGGCGTCTTTAAGCATGGCTCGAGCAATGGCAATGCGCTGGCGTTGGCCACCCGAGAGTTTGATGCCACGTTCGCCCACCAGGGTGGCATAGCCATTGGGCAGTTGTGTGATGAATTCGTGACAATGAGACAGCTGTGCTGCTTGCATCACCTGGGCATCGCTAGCATTCAGCTGCCCGTAACGGATGTTGTCCATGAGACTGCGGTGAAACAGGCTGGGGTCTTGGGGAATCATGGCAATGTGCTGACGCAAGGAGTCACGGGTGACCTGTGCAATGTTTTGTTCGTCGATGCAAATGCGCCCTTGGGGAAGGTCAAAAAATCGCAAAAGCAGATTGACGAACGTGCTTTTGCCAGCTCCCGAGAAACCAACCAGACCCACTTTTTCACCACCAGCGATGCGTACAGTGAGGTTGTTTAATACATTGTTTTTGCCATAACTGAAAGAGACATTTTCAAAACAGATGTCTCCCTTCTTAAGATGTAATGTAACGGCATGGGGAACATCCACTACATTGTGAGGGGTTTGCACCACTTGCAGTGCTTGTTGGCAAACACCTAAATCTTTGAACCAGTGGGGCAGTTCGATGCCTGCAAACCACGTCAGCAGCATCATGTTCCAGTCTGTGTAGACAATGAACACCACCTCTCCTATGGAAATGTTGCCTTGTTGCCAGTTGTAAATGACCAGGAGCATGATGCCAAAAATGTTGAACAGCAACGAAGAGAGTCCCAAAGCAACGTGAATCCAAGCAATGAAGCGTAGCAAGCGGTTGTGCTTAGCCTGTTCGTGCATTTGTTGTTGGCTCATGTGAGCTTGTTCAAAGCTCCATCGGGCAAACAGTTTGACGCTCACAATATTGGTCAGTGCATCTACAATGCGGCCAGACAGTGCCGATCGGCTGCCGGCACGGGTGTCTGAGAGGCGAATGCATGTTTTGCTCGTGGCAATGCAAATGCCAAAGTGCAGCGTGATCCAGACGGCAAGTACAAAGGCGAACAGGGGTTGCAGTCGAGCAAACCATATTAGAGAGAGGGTGGCCGCCACTGCTGTGGGCGCAAACAGTTCCATGCACCTGCGAACCACATCGTGGGCACTGGTGGGCATGTCATTGATTTTGGCAGAAATGTCTCCCGCCAAGTGGTCGGAAAAGTAGCTGTAAGAGTGCTGCCCCACGTAGCTAACCAATGCCATGCGGGTGTGGGCTTCAAATTTGGGGAGGATCCGTGCAAAAGAGAAGTCTTGGATGCGAAACAGAATTTCTAACCCCACCCAAAAGCAGACCCACAATGCGAACGTGGGTGCTAGATAAGACCAAAGATCGCTTTTGTCTGCTGAGTAAGATGTCATGCGGTCTACAAACATACCCAGCAAAAGAGGGCCAAATACCTGTTGGATGCCAAATGCCGTGCAGGCCAATTGAGTTATAATGAACCCCTTTTTTTGCTTGCCGATACATTTCCAAAAAAATGGCCATAGCCGTGTGGGAACTTGATTTTCCATCTCATCTCTCATCGCTATCCAAGGTTTCAGAGAATTTCCCAAATCACCAGCAGGTAAGTTATTTTTTGGTTGCTGATGCCAAACCGTATAAACCTATGGCTTGGCGTTGATGCTGTGCTTCAAACAAAATGACAGCAGCAGCGACAGAAACATTCAAAGAGGGAACCATGCCCATCATGGGGATCACAATGTGTTTATCAATTTGCTGAGCTGCAGCAGGGGAGACACCATTTTTTTCGTTGCCTAGCAAGATGCATGTGGGCCTGGTGTAGTCCGCTTGTCGGTAGTGAATAGCTTGTTGAGAAAAATGTGCAGCATAGATACGCATGTGTTGTTTGTGTACATCTTCGAGAGCATCGTGTAGGCAGGTATGTACCACCAATTGGACCCATTTATGGGAGCCACCGCTGGTATCGTTGTAAGTGGGCACGCCTCCTGTGGGGCAAATGGCATGGACTGTTTCAATGCCTACGGCATCACAGGTGCGCAAGATAGCCGATAGGTTGTGGGGCTTGTAAACATCCTCCAATAAAACCGTTAGGTTTTGCTGACGACGCTGCAACATGCGTTGCATTTTCTGAGCACGTTCAGGAGTCACGGCCCCTTCGTTGCTGATTTACCGAAGAGGTTTTTGTCGTCAAAATAGACAGTAAAACGGTGTCTTTGCACATCGGTTTCGTCATGACGCGCCACAAGGGTGATCCAGTTAAGTCCCGGTTCTAGGCGAAGGGTTTGTTTGATGGGCAGTTGTAAGCCGGCTTTTTCAACCGACTGAAACAACTGTTTTTTGTTGCCCACAAACACAGCTACATCTTGTAAGAAGGGTTTGCTGTGCACGTGTACATCTAAGGAGTAGTTGGGCGAAAAAGCCAATGTCTTGGGTTTGCCATGAGGAAATACAAATTGTGCTGGCACATGGTATGAGATGTGCGTGGGGGTTTGATCTAGAATGCGGTATTTCTCTGTAGAGCTTTTGGGAAGCAGTGTGACGTCGTTGGTAGGAACGAATCCTGCCAAATGAGAGCGAGCTAACACTTTCACTGTTTTGTCGCCTTGTCCTTGAACGCGTAGGATTTGCCCTTTTTTGAGTTGTGCCAAAGGGGTGCGGTTGCATTGCGCCGTCGGGCATAAAGCTGCAGTAGGAGACAGCACGCGCGCCAGTTTTTCTTGATGTGCTAAGTCGGTGATTTTTTGCTGTGTGGGGGTAACAGAAAATTGCAGTTTACGGATCCAACCGTTACCCAGTGTGTCGTCGTAAGCTTGTATTTTTAGATCCGCTGCTTCTGCGGGCTCTTTGAGGCGAAAAACAAATCGCACGACAGCTTCTTTGCCTGGCTTGAGGGGAGCAAGCACATGGCGTCCTCTTTCTACAAACAGATTGGATTTTCCGGAATCCTTAAGCCAAACAATCGGTCTTTGGCACGTTCCTTCTCCCACATTTTTAATCCACATGACTAAATGAACAGTTTCTTGAGGATGTAAATGACCGTCCGAGGTTCCTTGTGGGTTATCAATAAAGAAACGACTTGCCAAATGGGAGCGAGGTAATCCACGCACCTGAATAGGAATGTTTAATTTCCCCAGCTGTTTTTCGTCACCGTTGTGAAAAGGGATTTCAATGACATCGTGATACCCCAGGCTGGCAGAAGGAATTTCAAAGGGAACTTCCCAAAAGCGTTTTGTTTGAGGGGGTAATTTACCAAAAACAAATTCATGTCCTGCAAAAGCTTCGGAAAAAGCAGAACTGACCCCGTGTAGTTGCCAAATGGGGTCTTTTCCTGTGTTGTGTGCTTCTACGCGTATCGTCACTGTTTGCCCTGCTGTAATGGTACCTAATGGTCGGGTTAAGCGGACTTGCAGTTGGTTTTCTTGTCCGCTAGACCAGTCAATACCTAGTTTTTTTAATGAGGCAACGAGACGCTTTTTTTCTTGTTGTTGTGCGTGTGCTACTTCTTGTTGTGCAATGCGTAGCAAGTGACCACGGTCTGAATTTCCCTGTGCTTTGATCAGCACACGGCGAGCAAATTGCACTTGATAGTCTCGGTGAGGATCCTTTTTTTTCTCTTGCTCTTGTACGTATGTTAATTCCAGTGGAGGTGGCGTTTGTGGCTCGCAAGAGGAGATCGGTTTTTGTTTCTTGTCATCTAATTGAGAGCTAAATAGCTGTAAAGATTTTTTATCGTCGACAAAAACGGGTTTTAATAAAACATCGGGAGCAATGCCCACACCGTTGATGTCTTTGCCTAGGGGGGTTTGGTAATGGGCAATGGTGTATTTCAAAATGGATTGATCTTGCAAGGGGTGAAGCAGCTGCACACTGGCTTTGCCAAAAGTGGGTTCAGTGCCCATGATGATGGCGCGGGCGTGATCTTTGAGAGCCCCTGCATCAATTTCAGAAGCAGAAGCAGAACCTCCATCAATTAATACGGCCAAGGGAAGCTGGGTGTCGTGTTGTGTCGATCGCACCCGTTCTTCTCGGCGGTCTTGGGGTTGCGTTCCCTGTGTGACAACGACCAGTTCATGTTGCGGTAAGAAGGGACTGACAACGCGGATGGCTTCGCTTAGCAATCCCCCGGGGTTTCCACGCACATCCAACACAATGCCTTTAAGTTTGTTTTTGGTTTGATTGCGAAATTCTTGCAGAGCCTGTTGCACTTTTTGACCCGCTTTACCGTCGTATGCTTTGAGTCGAATGTAACCAATGTTTCCAGATAGCAGTTGGTGTTTAACCGATTCAATTTGAATAACAGCCCGCACAATGGTTTTAGAAAGTAGCTTGGGCTGACCTTTACGCTTTATGCTAATGGTGACGGAAGTTCCTGGTTTTCCTCGTAGGCGTTGAGCAGCTTCGTCTAGGCTCAGATTAATGGTCGAGTCGTCATTAATTTTAACAATGCGATCAAGAGCTTTTACCCCTGCTTTTTCTGCTGGGGTGTCTTCAATGGGGCTAATCACAGTGAGCATGCCCTCTCGAAAACCAATATAAATTCCCAGACCACCAAACTCTCCTTTGGTTCGTGTGTTGAGTTCTTGTGCTTGCTTTGGATCTAACAAAACACAGTAATCGTCTAAAGTAGACAACATGCCGTTCACGAGAGCATATTCAGCCTTGTTGCGATCATGTTGTGCGACCAGGTGTTGGTCTACGAATTCTACAATGCTGTGCAGTGCCCAGGTCACATGCCAAATAGATGTGACAAAAGAGGTGTCGAACTGCTGTTTCGCTGTGCCCACTTGGATTTCAATGCTGTTGTCTTGTTGCTTGACCATCACAGGGGCTACTTGCCTTTCCATGGCAAGTAGGGCTTGTAATAGCATTTTTTGGGGATCAAATTTTGCAGGGTCCACGTAACGCTCATGTAATTGGAGCAACACGGCATTGAAAGCTCGCAGACAAGGAAAACAGGTTGTGGGAGTGGCGGAAGGTGTTGCCCAACTGTTTTGCTGCAGACCAACACTGGTAGACAAGAAGATAAACAAAAGAAAGGAGATCGATCTTCTTGTGATTGTTTTTAGAGCAAAACGGCTAGGGCAGACTGCTTGTTGTGGAGATAATGTCATGCGGCTTGTTGCACCAACTCTTGTTCTTGCATCTGTTGCGAGGAGGTTTCACATGCAACAAATAGAGCATCTACAAATTGCTGTGGATCAAACTGCTGCAAATCTTCAACTGCCTCACCCAACCCCACGTAGCGCATGGGCAAGCGCAATTCGTTGGCAATTGCTAGCAGCACACCTCCTTTTGCTGTGCCGTCTAGTTTAGCCATTACAACACCTGTTAGAGAGGCTGCTTGGCTAAATTGCTTGGCCTGCATCAAGGCATTTTGACCAATGTGAGCATCTAACACCAGTAGGGATTCATGGGGAGCACCTGCACAAGCTTTACCTAAAACACGATACATTTTGTGCAGCTGATCCATGAGAGCTTGATGGCTATGTAAGCGACCAGCTGTGTCGCACAAAACCACATCAGCTTGCTGTTTTTTTGCTTCTGTCACAGCTTCAAAAAGTACAGAAGAGGGATCAGCTCCCTCTTGCTTTGCAATGCAAGTCGCGTGGGCACGTTGTGCCCATGTTTGCAATTGCTGTACAGCAGCTGCACGAAATGTATCCCCTGCAGCAATCACAACGCGCTTGCCCTCTTGCGTCAAACGATATGCCAGTTTGCCAATGGTTGTTGTTTTACCTGCACCATTAACTCCCACAAACAGCCACACCTTCGGTGAATGCAGACTTTGCGGTGAAAGCATGTCGGGTGATGGTTGTGCAGATTGCAGCATTTGCAAGGCCTCTTGTTTGAGAGCTTGTAGCAACACCTGCTGACTGAGTGTTTGTTCTTTTGTGCGCTGTTTTGTTTGGGCCAGCAATTTTTGTGTGGCATGTACGCCAACATCAGCCCCAATCAAGGTCTCTTCCATGTGTTGCCACACAGCGTCACCTTGTTGGGTTTGGTGAGAGAAGAGCTGTTTCAGTCGATGTTGCGTATGTTGCAGTGCCTTGTCCCAAGAAGTTGTGTTTGAGGCCAAAGGTGTTAATGGTTGTTGAGTGTGAGAAGGTTGTGTTTTTTCTCTTCTCATGGACACAGCAACGATCACAGCCAGAAACACAGCAACACTAATACCAAACATCCACATGTGCATGTCCTCTATTTTACCTCTTTTTCAGGGTAAAATAATCACTCCTTTTCTTTTTTAAAGCGAAACGTTTAGCTAAATCATAGCATGGAATCACTTGGTGACCTCTGCTCACCAAGCAATCAGTTGGAAGAGCGAGGAGATTTTAAGGGTGCCGAGGGGCCTGTTTTTTGAGGTTTTGCTTGTTGCAATTGACGGGTAATGAGACGTTCTTGCTGTAACAAGTGTTGTGCAAGATCTTCTTGTGTAGGCTGTGCCCGCAGCAGTGCCCATTGCAAAACAGATTTAGCTTCTTGTAAGTTTCCTGTTTGCCGATAAGCCTCTGCAAGAGTTTGCAACAAGATCAGCGAAGCGGACTCTCCTGCGTTGTCAACAGCTTGTTTCGACCACACAAAAGCTTGCTGCGGATTGTGTATTTGCGGGTCGGTTGTCATGAGCAATAGCCAAGCACAGCGATCCAGCACACGTTGCATGCGTACAGATGGTTTTTGCAGTGCAAATTGGCACAGCATTGCATTTCCTGTTTCGTCAGCAAACAGAGTATGGGTTGAACTACCATTCCCCTTTAGAGAGGTAAATGCATCGTTCCATAAAGCAATGGGATTGTGTGAGGGATGATATTGTAAGGCTTTTTGCAGTTGATTCTTTGTTTCATTTTGCCGGCTTTGCGCTGCCGTAATGCGAGCCGATAGCACATGGGCCTGCCAAGAATTTGGCTGCATGATCAGCAGACGGCGAGCATGTTGTTGGGCCGAACTCAGTCGGCCTTCTACCAAAGCTTGCTGCCCCATGAGCAAAAAGTATTTGGGCTGAAAGTCGGGTCGAAGTGCGGCTGTGCTCAAGCCGAACAGGGTTGCGATGGTTAAAACCAGGGCAGGAGCACTGACAAAAGGACGAACACAACGTTGCGGAGCTAAGGCCAATGCCCACAAGAGACCAAGTAAGAACCCTCCAGCATGAGTCACATTGTCAATAAAAAAAGATGATGTCGTCCACCGATTGAACACTTCACCCAGTAGAAAATTCAGCAAGATCAAAACAGATAGAGGGCGTAGCAAAGCGCGGTAAGGGACACGTTTTGGCATGAACATGAATAATCCCATGAGAGTTCCCAATAAACCAAAGATGGAACCAGAAGCTCCCACGATAATTCCACCAGGATGCAATAACAAGCTGCAACAAAACCCAGCAATGCCGCAAGATAAAAAAATTGTGGCGGTTGCAATAGGCCCTAAAAACATCTCCACGAGTTTGCCTACTTGGTACATCACGATGGTGTTTAGTAGAAAATGCAAGAATCCTGCATGAACAAATTGTGCTGTGATCAATCGCCAGATCTCACCAGACCAAACATGCACTGGTTCCACAGCGCCGAATGCTAACCAATCGGTAGACAAGTTAGGGAGAGTTTCTCGCTGCATCCAAATAAAGACAGCTAGGTGGATAAAAATCAGTGTATTGGTAACCCAGGGGTAGACTGATCGATTTTTTTCAAACACGATGACTCCTCATTATTATTTTCCCATGTAACATAACCACGTCCACACGACCATTGCACAGGGCAACAAGCCATCCGTTCGGTCTAACATGCCGCCGTGCCCTGGCAAAATTTGGCTCGAATCCTTGACCTGGACAATCCGTTTCAATTTGCTTTCGCACAGGTCCCCCACGGGAGCAATCATGGCGCAAATAACAGATACGCAAAGCATATCCGAAATGGTAATACCCTGCCAAGCAGGCCATGTCATGTATTTGGCAAATAACCATGCCATTGTAGGTAGAGCTAGAGCACCGCATACTCCTGCCCATAACCCTTCCCAGGTTTTGCTTTTGCTGATGGCTGGGCAAAGAGGACGGTGTCCTGCGAGGCGTCCGTAAGTGTAAGCGAGTGTATCGCTGGACCAAGTTGCAATCAAGACCAGTGCAAGCCATGCAGTGCAGGTGCTGTACAGCCAGTACAAGCAGGCTAACCCATTGCTTGTGTAGAGAAGCAATGCTGCCAGCAGCCAAGGCTGTTCGCTTTGTGATCTCTTCCAGCTAGTTGGTATCGTAAGAATCCCCAATGCACTGAGAAAGATCCACATGTTTAGCCAGCACCACCCTTTTGTGAATAGGAGCAAAATGCTGAATAAAATTTGTCCGAAAACAATGCACAACACACCTGCTTTTCTGTTGTTTGGCAGCAGCATGGTGGAGAGTTCGTATTGAATCAATACACCAATGAAGAACAACAAGAATATGACGGAGGCTTCCCCTAAAGAAACCATGATTGCTGTAGCTACTATAAGGGCTGCTCCTGTCAGAATACGGCGAATGACATTCGTAGGCATTTTTTTTCAACCGCCTTGACAAACTTTCTGCGCTACAGGCTGTTGTGCAGTCACATGATGTATATTTCCACCAAACCGTCGGGCACGATCATGGAAATGCTGTAGTGCTTGTTCTAACTCAGATCGAGAGAAATCTGGCCACAGGGTAGGGGTAACATACAGCTCCGTGTAAGCCAATTGCCACAACAAAAAATTAGACAGGCGCATCTCTCCACTGGTGCGGATGAGCAGGTCTGGATCAGGTAAAAAACGGGTGTCTAGGTAGGTTGCTATCAGATTTTCATCAATGTCTTGTGTTTTCAATTTGCCCATGAGAATGTCTTGACACATATGGCGAGTTGCTCTTGTTATTTCGTCTCTGGCGCCGTAAGACAAAGCAATTGTTAATTGCAGCCCCGTGTTTGTTGCTGTTTGTGCACAAAGCTTTTTAAGATGGTGTTGTAAACAATGGGGGAGTCGCGACGTGTCACCAATAATAGATAATGATACATTGTTTTGTTTGATAAGTTTATAGCTATAACGCTGTAAAAACCGTTGCAGTAGATTCATCAATTCGTTTACTTCTTGTGCGGGTCGGTGCCAATTCTCTGTAGAAAAAGCATAAAGCGTCAAGTAAGGGATATGAAGTTGTTGGCATGTTTGCACAAGTTGTAACGCTCTCTTAGCTCCGCGGCGATGACCATGGATACTTGGCAGGCCTGCTCGAGTAGCCCAACGTCTATTGCCGTCCATAATAATGGCAACATGCCTAGGGTAAGACTGCCTCATGCGTTTATTGTAGGGCAATGCAGTGACCTGAGCCACTACTGTTGGTTTGTTGTTGCTTAGATGCAGTCAAGAATGTTTTGTAAATTGTCATGAAGAAGTGATTTTAGAACGTTCTGCATACTATATTGTCCGGCGGGTTGGTTCGTTATGTGTTGGCACGCGAGTAAGGCCCCTTGTGCATAGGCTGCACGGCTAGCTGCTTGGTGTGTGAGTTGTAAAGCTTCGTGCTGTCGTATCATGTGTATGGTATGGCTTCCCCGTTCGTCACCCCCACGTAAACTTGCAATACCAATTTCCTGTTTTTTGCGCACGCCCTCACGTGATTGGCTGCGTACACAATCCAGAGGCCATTCGCGAATTTTTGCCATTTGGCGAGCTAGCCACATAGCTGTACCGCTTGGGTGATCGCGCTTGAGACGATGATGAAGTTCGGAGATTTCAATGTCTGCGTCGGGTAAAAGCCGTGCTGCTAGGCAACACAGCATGTGCAGAACGTTTACTCCTAAAGACATGTTAGATGCGTGTAAAACGGGTATGGTTTGAGAAGCTTGTTGCAGAGCCTGGTATTGAATGGGTTGCAGTCCTGTCACGCCTGTTACATAGGCAACTCGATGTTGTTGACATGCTTGAACATGGTTTACACACACATCCGCCACACTAAAATCCAACACAACACAACGTGCTGTATGATGTTGCTGTAACGCGCATAACAGCGTGCCGTATAAGGTAAAGTCTTTGTTCCAGGCGGGCCCATCTTGTTGCGCTTTTTTGCTGACTTGGGCACTGTTTGGCGCAACCACTCCTGCTGCAATGCGAAGTGCGGGCGTGTGTTGCACAGCTTGTACAATCGCTTGCCCCATGTGTCCGCTAACGCCGCAAACAATGAGTTGAGTTTCAGGTTGCTCGCTTTGTTTTTTTTCCCTCATGGTTTTTGTTTCTTAGTGAATTCAACGACTACAAAGGCCGGGTGGGCGAAACAAAAAGAAAAACTTCTCTGCTGTTTCGCCCGATTGCCCGACTCTATCGTTTCTCGTTTGCGTACTGATTTTTGATTTAGAGTGCTTCTTTGAATGCGCTGGCCGGGCGAAATGCGACGGTTTTGGACGCTTTAATGCGGATCGTTTCACCCGTGCGGGGATCTCGACCTTGTCGGGCTTTGCGTTTACGCAACACCAAGCTGCCAAAATGTGGATAGGCAAACTTGCCCTCCTTTTTGACCTCCTTTTTCATGGCGTCAAACACGCGATCCACAATTTTCTCCACATCCTTTTTGGTCGTTTCTACCCCTTTGGACGCAAACTCAACCAACTCGCTTTTTCTCATGTTTTTCTCCTGTTGCGACAGCTTTCACAAAACTCAAGGGTTTTGCAGCTGCTATGAGATGCATCCTAAAACAACCGCAAGCCCACGACAAGAGGTGTTGGCTGGGAATCTTAAGAATCCATCGAATCTTGTTCAGGCTGGCCAACTATGTTGCACACCAGGCACGTGAAAAAATCGGGTTAAGATATCAAGATGTCGTCTATACAGGGCACTTTAATAAAGGCGTCACAGGTTTTGCGTGAGGCGGGTTTTTTATCTCCTCGATTGGATGTTGAGTTGTTGTTGGCTCATGTGCTGAAAGTGGATCGCGTCGGTTTATATGGATGCTTGTCTCATGTGCTCAATCCACAACAAAAAAAGTTGTTTACCCAGCTGTTTCAACGTCGATTGGCCTATGAGCCCATGGCTTACTTGTTGGGGCACAAAGAATTCTACGGGATTCATTTTGTCGTGACACCTCATGTTCTTGTACCCCGCCCTGAGACAGAACTCTTGGTCGATCAAGCACTGCAAACGCTTCCCCAGCAAAAATCTGCTGTTGTCATTGATGTGTGCACAGGGTCCGGTTGCGTTGGTATCAGTATTGCTTTGCATAGACCTCATGTGACTGTTTGGGCAGTTGACACAAGTCAAGAAGCCTTGCAGGTGGCACAACACAATGCTCGCTTACACGGTGTGCAAGATCGAATGCGGTTTGTGTGCGGTGATCTGTTGGAACCGTGTCGGCACATGCGTCAAGTGGATTGTATTGTTGCTAACCCGCCCTATGTTTGTGCTGAGGAGTTTGACCAGTTGCCTGATGATGTGCGTTTGCACGAACCCAAGCAAGCTCTGATTGGGGAGTGTATGGATGGCTTGGGGCATCATCGGCGTATTTTATCTCAAGCAGCTGTTTTGTTGTGTGATGGTGCGGGAGTATTTCTCGAAATTTCACCCTTGCAACAACAAAAAGCATGCCGTTTGCAAGGTGATCGCTTGCATAACTTGCAGGTGCTAAAAGACAACAATGGCTTTTCTCGGTTGCTCACTTTTGTTAAAAAGGAAGAAAGTCATGCGCCAAGTGGTTGTAGATGAGGGTTGAGAATAAAAAAGATGCGTATCTACTGGCAAGCTAACAATTCCCGTTCATGGCATGTGCAATCACGCCCTCCCATGAGGATGAAACCTCATTTTTTTAAAGGTGTGGGACTTGCTGTTGCGTGTTTGGTGGCAGTGTTGTCTGTTAGACACTGGTGGCCAGGGCAAACGGGTTCAGAGGATCTGGCTACACACGTTGGCATCGATTTACAGGTGGATGTCACCGAGCAAACAGGTGAGACCATCGATGTGGATTCTTCTGAAGCGATTGCACGAGAACAAACACCTGAGCAGCCTGAGCAAGAACCCGAGCCGTCTGTGATACGGGGTCGCATTCGTTCTGGCGAAAGTTTAGCGTCTGCCCTGGGGCGTTGGGGGATTTCTGCAAAGCAAGTGCACACTCTTGCGTCTGCTTTGCGTAAAGAGGTGAATCCTCGTTCGATTCGACCCGGGGATCTGTTTGCCCTGTGGCCTCATAAAACAACAGGGGATATTGAAGAGTTTGAATTGGTGCGATCTGCTCATTTACATGAGGCACCTGTCCATTACCGTTTGCGCCGGCAAGAGAAAGAAACTGGTTTTTCCATTGCTCGTATGCAAATGCCTGTTGTGTCTCATCGTGTTGGTTTAGCGGGGCATGTTGATAGCAATCTTTATCAATCTGTGTTGCGCGCAGGAGGAAACGCCGGTTTAGTCGATCAACTTGCTACAGGCATTTTTGGCTGGCAGATCAATTTTTATCGAGATGTACGTCCTGGGGATCGCTTCAAAATCATTGCAGATAAACGCTCGACACAGCGGCCTTGTTCTATGAAAGAGGATGCGTGGCAGTTGTGTGAGAGCTTTTTGGGGTATGGTCCCATTGCAGCGGCTGAGTACGTCAATCAAGGCAATGTATACCGAGGGTTTTCCTACCGATCTCAAGATGGAAAAGTGGAAGGCTTTTTCGATGAAAATGGCGGATCCTTGGAAAAAACGTTTCTCAAAAGCCCCATGAAACTCACACGCATTGGATCTCGATTTGGCCGTCGATTTCATCCTGTACAAAAACGTTACAAACCGCACAACGGGGTCGACTTTGGTGCTTCTAGGGGAACCCCGTTTTGGTCTGTAGCCGATGGTGTGGTGCTGCGAGTGGGCTTTCGTCACCCCTCTAACGGGAATTATGTTGTGGTGCAGCATCCTGGGGGGGTTCGAACATTCTACCTGCATGCTTCTCGTCTTCCCAAGCACATTCGACCAGGCGTTAAGGTCAAGCAGCGCCAGGTGATTGGCTATGTAGGAGCTACTGGATGGGCAACAGGGCCTCATTTACATTTTGGCATGAAACGCATGGGCAGAAATGGATATCGGTACGTCAATCCCCTCGCTCAGAAGTTTCCAGCAGGCAAACCCTTGCCTGCCGCTTATCGTGAAGAGTACCAGCAACATCTGCAGCCCTTGTTGCATCAGCTTGCTCAAATGGATACCGATGCAAACGAACACCCTTTGCCATCTGTACAAACGGCATCTTTTTCACGAGAAAGTGACATGGTTGCGGGGGAAGGACTTGAACCTCCGACCTCCGGGTTATGAGCCCGACGAGCTACCAACTGCTCTACCCCGCGTCGCGTGTGGCAAGTATGAAAAATTTGGGCAACGTTGTCAAGTATGCTAAGGTATGCTGGCTGATCCAATGAAGTCGTTTGACAATAGGGAGTAAAGAGCATGTCGAAAACACACGATGGCCCCGAGAGGGAATCTCAAGATAAAAAACTAGGTTGCGTCAATTATCACGATGCAGAATTGCTCAAAAAATTCATGTCACCCGAGGGTCGTATTTTGCCTCAACGCCGCACGGATTTGTGTGCCAAAGACCAGAGAAAGATACGCCGCGCCATTAAGCGTGCTCGCTGCATGAGTTTGGTTCCATTTGCTAATCCAGAAAGTTAAGTTTGTTGATCAGATTCTCTTTTTGGGTTGCTGCTGTTGTGTTTGCGACTGCTTTATGGGATGCCAACTCGGGTCTTCGTCTGCGTCGCCTGCAGGCTGCTCGTGCTGTTTTACATGATGAAGTGAACCTCTTGC
>JBCCES010000006.1:0-16765 GCA_039030115.1 Myxococcota bacterium | reverse complement strand
CGACTCAGCACCTGACGTAGGCGATCGATCTCCCCTAAGACTTTTCCGGCACCTAACACGGTTTCGCAGGTGGGGTCGGCGGCAAGACGCACCGGCACGCCGGTCTCTTTTTGTACGGCGGCATCGAGATTGCGCAACAGTGCTCCTCCCCCTGACAGCACAATGCCCTTGTCGACAATGTCGGATGCTAGCTCGGGCGGCGTGCGCTCGAGACCCAACCGAATGGCCTCTACAATGGCGTTGACCGGTTCGTTCATGGCCTCGCGAATCTCTTGGTTGTTGACTTCGGCTGTGCGTGGCACGCCAGCAATGAGATCGCGGCCCTTGATTTTGATGCTCACGAGCTCCTCTTCGGCCATGGCCAAACCCAGACGGATTTTGATCTGCTCTGCTGTTTGATCTCCCACCAACAGCGAATGGGCCTTTTTAATGTAAGAGGAGATGGCGTTATCTAAATGGTTGCCCCCCAGACGAATGGAGTGGCTATGCACAATGCCACCCAAGGAGATGACAGCCACTTCGGTGGTGCCTCCGCCCATGCAGACAATCATGTTGCCTGACGGCTCGGTAATGGGGAGCCCTGCTCCAATGGCGGCTGCCATGGGTTGCTCAATGAGAAACACTTCGCCCATGCAGGAAGATTCTACCGACTCGCGCAGAGCCCGTTTTTCTACCTCGGTGGTGCCCACGGCCGTGCTAATGACAGCTCGCGGTTTAAAAAATGCCGTTTTGCCTTGCACGTTTTCTAAAAAGCGCGACAGCATGCACACGGCCACGTCAAAGTCAGAGACAATGCCCTTGCGAATGGGCTGAACCACGTCAATGTTTTTGGGTGTACGCCCCAGCATCCCCTTGGCACGCTTGCCTACAGCCACCACGCGTTTTTTGCCCTCTTTTTTGAGATGCAAAGCCACCATGCTGGGCTCGTGAACCACGATGCCTCGTCGAGGCAAAAACATGAGTGTGTTGGACGTACCCATGTCAATGGCCACGTCCCGAGAAAACCACTGCTGAAAAGGCCACTGCATGCTACACTTCTTGCCCTCGTTGCATTTGTGCTTGCAATGCAACAAAGCTACAATAACACAAGCATGCATGTGTTGAACAACACCAATACAACGACAATGAACAAGGGGATAGAATACACGTATGGGTCAAACTCTTGGGCAAACGCCACATGACCGCCTTTTTAAGGAGGTGTTTTCTAATCCGGCAAACGCTGCCAGTGAGCTGCAATTTCTGTTGCCCAAAGCTGTGGTGAGCCGGCTGGATCTGTCGTCTTTGACGCTGCAGCCGGGTGAATTCATTGACAAGGCGTTGCGAGCCAGGCAATCGGATCTGCTGTTTTCAGCAAAGCTGAAGCGATTTAAGAATCGCCGCGCGCTGGTTTATTTGCTGTATGAACATCTCTCGTCACATCCTCGTGACCCTTTTTTTCTGCTGCGCATGTTTGTCTACTTGGGCCGTGTTTGGGAGCAGTTTGTTAAACAAAACCCCACTGCCAAGCAGCTGCCCGTGATTATTCCTGTCGTGATGTACCATGGTGCAGGGCGTTGGCGGGTGTCGGAGCGTTTTTCTAGCCTGTTTGAGTTGGAAGCGAACAGCTGCATGGCCAAGTATGTGCCCGACTTTGGCTATGAGCTAGAAAACCTCCAAGCCACACAAGAGCAGGAGCTGAGAGAGCGGGCGGTGCTGTCGCATGTGAAGGCAGCGTTGTGGTTTTTTAAGTCGGCGCGCAATGGGCATCGGTTGCTGCAACACATGCAAGAGTGGCAAGAGGTGATGCAAGAGCTGTTGGCAAGCCCGACGGGGATGGATGCGTTTATGACTCTGATGCGCTATTATATGACCGTAGCCCAAGGTACCAAACTCCAGCAGGTGCAAAAGCAGTTTGTAGAGGTGTTGGGTCCTCAAAGCAAGGAGGGTGTGATGACGTTGGCAGAAGTTTTGAGACGAGAGGGCGAAGCTAGGGGTGAAGCTAGGGGTGAAGCTAGGGGTGAAGCTAGGGGCGAAGCAAAAGGCAAAGCAAAAGGAGAAGTACGTGCGCTATTTACATTGTTCGATGCACGTGGGTGGAAGCTTACTAAGGCTCAGCAGAAACGGGTCCAAACGTGTACAGACCTCTCTATTTTGGAGCAGTGGGTAAGAAAAGCGGCGGTCGCCTCTTGCCTTCGAGAGGTATTTAAATAGATTGCCAAAAACGGGAAACGAAAATTGAGATGGTCTTGCTTGACACAGACAGGTCGACGAAAAGAATGAAGGTAGGTTTTGCATCATGATGGATTTTATGCGACGCAACAGCAACTCGTGGCTCACAATGGGTGTGTTTGCTGTGCTGATTTTTGTTTTTGCCATGAGCTTTGGGCCCTGGATGGGGAGCGGTCAAAACAGTCAGGCTTATGTAGCAACTGTCAACGGAAGGCCTATCTCGACAACCCATTTGCAAATTGCTTACCGCAACCGTCTACAAACTGCGCAACGCTACAATCCAGACATTGCCTCTGACGAGAAAAAAACAGCAGCCCTGAAGCAGCAAGTATTAGAGGCTTTAGTGGATCAAGAATTGCTGTCGCAATGGGCAAAGCAACATGGTCTTGTCGCTTCGGACAAGCGTCTGGCCGAGCTGATTCGCAAGCAGTTCACCCGTGAAGGGGAGCGTTTTGATCGGCAACTGTATAAGCGTGTTGTCAGCGGGGTGTATCAAACCACCGAAAGCCAATTTGAAGATCTGTTGCAGCGGGAGTTAATGGCCTCGGCCATGCAGCGGTTGCTGACAAGTAACTTGCCTCTCACCGATGGCGATCTTCGCCTCTCTTTTGAGCTTCGCAACAACAAAGCGGCTGTGGATGTTGTACGGGTGCAAACGGAATTTTTTACCCCCAAAACCCCCGCCAACAAACAGCAGCTACAGGCTTTTGTCAATGGGCACGAACAGGAGATCAAGCAGGATTACGACAGCAATATCGGACGTTACCAACTGCCTAAACAGGTGCGGGCTTCGCATATTTTGATGAAAGTGGCAGCCGATGCATCGGCCGCAGACAAACAAAAGGCCAAAAAGAAGTTGGAACAGCTTTTGCAGCAGTTGCAAAAAGAGATGCAAGGTAAAAAGCCGCAAGAACAAGAGAAGCTTTTTGCTGACCTTGCTCAAAAACATTCGCAAGATACGAGCGCTGCTTCTGGGGGAGATTTGGGACTTTTACCCCACAGCGAGATGGTCAAGCCCTTTGCTGATGTTGCGTTTGGCCTGCCCGTGGGAGGCTTGAGCGACATTGTCGAAACGGTCTTTGGGTACCACGTTATTCGCGTGCAAGAGGTTCAAGAAGCCCACACGCGCCCGCTGGTAGATGTTCGCAACACCATTGCGCAATCTTTGTGGCAAAAACAGCAAGCGCAACAAGCGGCCAAGCGGCATGCCAATAAGCTGCTTGCACGGGTAAAACAAGGCGTGAAGCCTACCCAATTGGCGGCAAAGGGGTTGCTTGTACCCAAAGGGTCGAACACAGCAAAAGCATCCAATGCTCCCGCTGTGGTTTCTACCGAACTGTTTACCCAAGGGATTCAGCATATTCCCAAACTGGGCCATGTTCCCAACGTGGTGAAAACAGCTTTTGCCTTAACCAAAAAATTCCCGGTGCACAGCGAAGTATTGCAAAACGGCGACTCCTACTATGTGGTGCGGCTGCGTGAGCGGCACATACCGCAAGAGAAGGACTTTGCTGCTCAAAAAGAGAGGCTACGCATGTCGCTAGAGTGGATTTTGCGTGCAGAATGGATCGACAATCATCTCAAAGCGTTGCGTGAGAAGGCACACATAGTCTATTCCTCATAGCCAAAAATTCTTCGTTTACCCATAAAAAGCTCTTCGCACACATGGGGAAATATTTTCCACTGCTGCACTGGTTGTTTCTATATAAAGCATCCTCTCTGGGGCGTGTTAATGAGAAGCATGTTGAGAGAACATGACAAAGCAGGTGTGGTTAGCAACAGGATTATTGGGATTGGGGATGTTCGTTGCTGCTTGCGGCAATAACGACAGCACACAAAGCAGCAGCTCCACAAGCGAGGATGGAGAATTGATCGCCTTTACCGTGAGTGGAAAATGCGATGCATGGAACAGACAGATGGGCGAAACGATCTGCGCAACAAACCTTGAAAACACAACAGGAGCAACTAGACAAGCTTGTGAAAAAGTTATCGGACTAGCCATTCTCAAACATACAAAACGGGTCAAAAACAACATCTGCGCCATAACAGAAAATCTATTAGGCCAACAGGACTGCGAAACGGGCGGTGCCAGGCTAAAATCAACCAACTCGTTTACTCAACTGTGCAAAAACGAAAAAGCTGTGAACTGTATTGCATGGCAAGATGATCTGATTGCAAGACTCCAAAAGGCTAATTTTTCTTGCTCCGATTCAACACGTGACAGCTTCAACAAAACCAAGTTACAGGAACTGCACAAACATTGCACTGAAGCCATTGGAACTTTTTTGCCACTCTCTTCTGACGAACGTTCAAAAGACACCCTGTGTAATATTTTTGCCGGTGCTACGAGAACAGGCGAGGTATTTACTAGCAACTCTGCCGTCGTTCTTAACTCTCTTGAAGCAACCTGTACGAAACACAGCAGCAATTTTGAAAAAGCCGTCTTTTATAGCTTTACAAAAACATGCCTGGGCTCCAACGGCTTTAAAGCAGAAGCACTTTCAGAGGGCACTCTCTTTAACATCCTCAGCCAATTGCCAAAATTCCAATAACTTGACCCCAACTGGGAAACCGTGGAATGCTAGCAATTGTTAGTGAGATCCACATGAAAAGTCTTTACCCTTACTTTCATCCCACATGCATCGCGGTGCTGTCGACATCGCAGAAAACCAGAGAAGCAATGGCGCAGTTGCTGCCAGAAAGACCGTGGGGATGGCACTATCGGTTTTACACAGATCCGCAACAGGCACTTGAGGAGATCAATGCCCAAGAAACTTCTGTCGATCTGCTGAAACGCTACGGGGTCTCTTCAGATGGCGAACACATTACGCTAGATGTACGCCGTTTGCACGAAGAGATGTATCGCCCTAACCGCCTGCAAAAGGTAAGCACCGTGTTGGTCGATGCCGACACAGCACTGCAGCCTTGCGACTGGTTTGAGCAACTGCATGACAAGGCCATTCAACGGGTCTGCTTTGGGGAGTTGCCTGACCAACAAAAAGTGTTGCTGCTGATGCGACAAGGCCATTTCGATCAATTCATATACACCAACGAAAAAGAGATCAAAACGCAACTACAACACTCTCTACAGTCTGCCTGCGATGGCTATTTTGCTCACATAACGGCTCCCATACGGCGTGCTTTGCAACAGTGCATTCCTGACACAGCACTGCTAGATCCTTTTTTTGCAGATTTTTTTCAAGAAAAGATGCAAGAGCTTAAAATTGCTGAGTACTGTCTCTACATGCCGCAACTGGCTTTTGTGCTGGTGGACATTTATGCCAAACAGTTTGGCCTGTTTGTTAAGTTGCCCAAGCAGTTAGAGGCTGATCGAAAAAGCCCCCAAGCAGCCCGACTACCGCAAAAACTGCAAGACAAGATGCGCATGCGCGAAACCATGCTGTGCTATGCCATGCACGACAAACACGAAACCCCCGACAGCAGTGAGTGGCCGCAGCTCATGCGTGAGCCCAGAGCCTTTTGGGGACAGCAGGCTTACTATGCTGCCATGCGACGCAATGTGCTGGCCTTAGACGAAGACAAAGAGGTGGTGATGTTTGACCCCTACGAACAATCTTCTCCAAAGGACTTGCTGCAACAACAAAGTCAACATACCGAAGCATCGCAAAGCACAATAGAAAACTCCCAAGAGACCCAAGCGATCGACTCACCAGAAACGGACCCACAAGAACCTGACGAAGAAGAGTTTGCACCAACCTAACAAGTTCGATAGGTTGGTAGCATCGCAAGCCATAATTAGGAGGAAACCATCATGTCTGTGCCGTCTTTTGAACTCCCCCCTCTTCCCTATGAAGCCCATGAGCTTTCGCCTCATATTTCGCAAGAAACACTGGAATTTCACCACAAAAAGCATCACCAGGCCTATGTGAATAACCTGAACAACCTGGTAGAAGGTCATCATGAATTTGAGGGCAAAACGTTAGAAGATCTCATTTGTTCTGCTTCTGGTCCTGTTTTTAACAATGCTGCTCAAGTGTGGAATCACACGTTTTACTGGCAGTGCATGTCTCCCCAAGGAGGTGGGCAACCCCATGGCCCCATTGCAGCAGCTATCGATTCAACCTTTGGCTCTTTTGCTTGGTTTCAAGAGGAGTTTTCGAAGGTTGCCGCTGGCCAGTTTGGTTCAGGATGGGCATGGCTTGTGCAAGATGACAAGAATCAACTGCGCATCTGTTCGAGCCAAAATGCTGTCAACCCCCTGCAAAGCAAACAGAAACCCCTGCTTACCTGCGATGTGTGGGAACACGCCTATTACATTGACTATCGCAATGCCCGGCCTAAATACATTGAAGCTTGGTGGAATTTGGTCAACTGGGATTTTGTGAACACGCAACTGGATAGCTCTCAGCAATCGGAGTAAAGGGTACTTTAACTCCAATCGCACGTTTCGAGTAAACCAGCAGGTGGATCGAGAATGACATCACCTTGGGGGGTTGTCTCTCGTAAAATGGGCTTTATGAAAGGAATTTGCACCTTTTTGCTAGGGCTGATTTGTATGCAAACAAGAGGCTGAGCTCCATTATGAGAGAACGCAATAATATGCCCAAGTCGGTCGCCTCGACAGGTGTAAACATCTTTATTTACCAGATCTGCTAAATAGAGCTCATGACTCGATAAAGCAGGAAGCTCACAACGGTGCATGAAAACGTCAGCCCCGCGCCATGATGCAGCCTGTTCACGACTCTGTATCTCTCGCACAGATACGCAACATTTGGAACACACAGACTGAATAGAAAATGTTTTACATAAAGTAGGCTGTCGCAAACGGATACGAACACCCTCTCGTAAACTTTGGCTTTCTGGATTCAGCAGGCGGCATCGCAAAGCCCCATTGACTCCAAAAGGGCGCGACACGACAGCGATGGGAATCCATGGAGCTTCTGCAGGTGGCTGGTGCAATAAAGAGGCTGCCATATTCACCTACGTGCCGAGCTTTCCATTTTCAATGCAATCGATTGGTTTTGTTTTTTACCCACCACCTGTAGCAACGTGTGAATGGCTTGTGCCGTTTTACCCCCCTCTCCAACAAGTTTATTGACCTCTTTCGGATCGATACACACATGAACCACACACTTTTCCGACGTTCCTGATGTCCACACTTGAACCTGCGTGTTTTGAGCAACAAGAGAACAGACCAAGTGTCGCACCAATGTCTCCGGATTCCAATCTTTTTCTGCCATAAAAATCACCTCATTATTATCTGTTTTTGCAGTTATTGCATACACAAAGCCGTAAAAAGCGTTTGCAAATTCACGCACCATTTACAAACACCATTTGAAAGGCTGCGTTGCCTTTGCCGGTTTAAGCAGACACAGATGCTTCGTTCGCCTGGGCCTGAATGAGCTTGCGATTTTTACAGATAAGAGCATGCACTGTCTCACTGGGGCGAGCTCCCATGTGCAACCAGTGATCAATCCGATCTAAACGCAAACAGACACCTTTTTTTTGTACACGCGGATCATAGGTACCTACCTGCTCGATAAATCGACCATCACGGGACATGCGACTGTCTGCCACAACCATCCTATAAAAAGGCCTCTTTTTTGTTCCCCCTCGGGAAAGCCGAATCACAACCATTACTTTCTCCCTACGCTATGCCAGTTGCATTGTATTGCAATTTCTTTGCTATTTTAAGGCAAGAAACTTTTATGATCAACTGGTTGGTAACGCCAGCACAATGTCGCAACGTCGATTTTGTGCGCAGGCCTCTTCATTGACATCACAATGTCTTTGAGAACAGGCTTGCCGAGAACACTCCGATCGCGCAGGTTTTTGGGAGCCAAAAGAGACGACCTGCACCTGCTTGCTCACGACAAGGGGTTGCAAATAAGATCCTGCTGCTTGCCCTCGTTTATCGGCCAAAGCCATGTTGTACTGGGTGGAGCCCCAATGATCTGTGTGAGCCTCCAAAGTCACTGTTAAATCGTACTTTTTTGCACATTGGGCTACTTGTTGCAAAACATTCAAGTCTTCATCGCGCAAAAGGCACTGATCAAAAGCAAAAAAAACATGCTTGGTCTGTAAACACTCTTGCAAAGCAAAATCCTCTTCACGGCTCTCTTCCCCCGTTTCTTGCTGCTGCCCTGAAGACTCTTTATCTTTGTTTGACACACACAGGCCCTCTTCACAACGGGATTGTTCAGAACAATCTGCATCTTGCTGACATGTATCAGAAGCCTGTACGCAAAAACCTTGCAGCGTACAGACAAAACCCTCTGGGCAATTTGCCGTGCTTTGCTCACCCGGTTCGCACAGCGTGTGACAACGTTGCTGCCAACAAACCGATCCTGCTGCGCAATCGGCGTCAGAACCACACAGCTCCTGCATGATGCATTGGCCATTTACACAGGTTTTACCGACCTCACAATGTTCTTGTCGCGTGCATTGCCTGCAAGAGCCCGCCACGCAAAATCCCTGCTGCTTCGACCCGTCAGGCAACTTCCATGTACAGTCCGAATCGGTTTTACACAGCGCAGAAGGAGTCTGAGGTTTCCTAGGACAACCCGCCAAAGCCAACACTCCACACAACAACCAAACCTGTTTACAAAACCACCTATTCATCAATCTCCCCATTTCATGTAAACCGCATCTGTTTGATCCCTTCGGTCACATAGTACACCCAATTTTTAGAATCCGGTTTCCATTTGGGAAAAACCAACAAAAATTCTACAGGTTTACCCTCATCTGAACGACAAACTATCTCTCCCAAGTAACGATGCATGACCTCTCTAGAATAAGTTAAGCCTAAACCCATTTGGCCCGTGGTGCTGTAAAAACGATCAAAAATCCGATCCTGAATGCGATCGTGAATACTAGGCCCGTTGTTGCGAATGGAGACCATATTGCTGATGCGATCGCGCTCCAAACAGAGGGTAATACGAGGATAAGGAACACGTTGCGTATGTTGCAGTGCATTGGTCACCAAGTTGGCTAACATTTGCTTGATGGGTTTTTTATGACCTCGTATGGGGAAGTCTAGCGTGCGCCGCCATACCACCAATTCGCGTTGCGATTGGGATTCAAAGGGGTACTCGTGCAGCATCTCTTCCATGCATTCGGTCATGGAGTATAGGGTCATTTTCTGCAGTTCATGCTCCATGGCAGGCGGGTATTGCAGCAGATTCGCACGAAGGGTATTGATGAACCACAACACCCGATACGCATCGCTTTGCACATGGGTGGCCAACTGCTGCAACGCGTCGTAATCCGATGCTGCAATTTCCTGTTTACAAAGCCCTGCTTCCCTGGCTTGCTGGTAGGCTTGCAACAAAGTTGGCATGTGCTTAGCAGCATGCTGGGATCGCAACGCAATGGAGACCAACTGAGGCCTGACACGATGGGCCACATCGGCGCTGGTACAATGGGCACCTTCATCGCATTGATTGCGCAATTTATCGGGATTGCGTGACAAAATGCCGCCAATGAGTACGACAAACACATTGACATAAACAGCTAGGTACAGATCGTCATAAGACAACTGTTGATACAGCGCAGCAATGTCACCGCCCTGCAACCAAAAGACGGCATACCCCAAGCCCACACCGAGAGTCAGCAACACAAAAAAGCCTGTCCAATCGACTAAAATGCTCAACATAAGTAACACCAAAGCCATGTTGACCATCCAAATGGTTTCGGCACCACTGGACAAAAACATGTAAGTGCCTGAAAAAGGCAAGCAAAAAAACAGGGCAAAGTACCACACAAGAGGCATGTAATAGTGCCAGTGCTGCAGCCACTTTTCTCGCACCACCATCATGAAACAGACCACGCCCGAAGTAATGCGCAGATAAAGGGCTGTATTGTAGTAAGGCACATCGGGGTCAAACCACAAAAAAAACGGCAGCATATAGTTGACCAGCGCAAAGGCGCCAAAGGTGGTGTATTGCTCGCCATAGGCCTGCACACGTTTTGTGCAAAAACGCAACACATTTTGCGGCGTAGGCAAGCAAGCCAAAATGCCTGTTGGTATTTTGGGTCGCAGCTCTTGCAATCCCGAAATCATCAACGGATCGCTTTCCCAATTGTATGTAAAAAGCATGCCTAAAACACTAAAAATAAAGCCAACAAGTGCAGCATAAAAAGGAACAAAAATACCCGCGTCGTCATAAAAATAGGCCCAGACATTCAAAGCGATGCACGTGATCACAACAGATGCGGCAAAGGATCGAGTGGGGAGCTTCCACTGAAAGATGCAAGACAGCACGGGTAAGACCATGGCTGGGTACCAATAGCGCAACAGCGTGGCTACTTCGCCTACACCCAGCGACAACACAACGGCCACTGCTGCCAAACCCCAGGCGCTGATGCGGGCAGCTAGTAATTTCTGCTGGCGTGTGATGGGTCGACTGGATGGGTACAAAGGGCGTAAAACGTCATGAACAAACGTGACGGATGCTGCATGCAGATAACTTTCTATACCCGCCAACAACAGCGCAATGGCACCTGTAGTCACCACAATGGCCAAAGGCCCCATGAGCGCTTGCGTCAGCAGGTAAGGCAGAGCCAAATGCACGGGGAGATCAGGACCTACAAGGCGTGCCAGCATGCCGACAATTCCCAACACAACAAAAAAGGGCACCATGAGCAAAGCAGCTAAACCCATGGTTTTTTTGCCTTGTTGTCCCTGTTCAATCATGAGAAGACGCTGACCAACGGCCGGATCAAGCAGAGGCAATAGCAAGGCAAAAAATGCAGCAATACAGGGCCATGCCAACGAAGAAAAGTCGTTTCTCGTGATTTGAGCAAACGCCTCAAACAGCTTGTTGTATCCCCCTGTTTGTTGCAAAAACAGACTACACAAAGCAGGCAAGGTAAAGACCGCAAACAGCATATGCAGGGTGTGGGTGTTGCCCAAACCAGGCATTCCACCCAACGCAACAACAGTTGCTGCAAGAAAACAGCCGGCTATCACTCCAACAAACCCAGGCAGATCCATCACCATGTGCACAATGTGCCCCAACATGCGTGCATGCAGTGTCACAACCACCAAACACAAACAGGCGCCAGCAATACCCATGACAAAACGCGCACGAGGGCTGTAATAGCTGCCCATCATTTCGGCCAAAGACAACATGTGAGCAAAGCGATGCAGGCGGCCTGTCGCATAAACGGCTAACAGCAACACAGCCATGGGAACAGCAATGCTTGCCGCAAACAGAGAGATGCCGCCCGAAAAACCCATTGTCACAACAGCAAAAGGCCCTAAAGCTGCTACAAATGTGACAAACAGAGAAAAAGAGAGAGTCTGGGTACGGGCACTTGCCGTGGTGCCCACAGCAAAAGCACGAAATGTCTTAACACCATGCCCTGAGACCATGGCCATGGCGACAACAGCCGCTGCATACAATAAAACAATACCAAAAACAGACCACTGCGACATTTGAACCCCTTAGAGTGCGTCTATAATCTACTACACTACAACGCGATACACATGACTGGAACAATCGTGCAGGACGCTTTTTTCATCTTGCACTTTCCTGATTTTATATCTTGCCCACGCCCGTTGCAAAGTCGCTATGATGACCCCACCTCTTTTTGCCGATCATATGCAGCCAAGCACAAGCTCATGTAAACTATAATTGAGAGGTATTGCCATGTGTCGCCTATTTGGATTTCGCTCGGTCCTGCAAAGTTCGGTGCATCAGTCATTGGTGAATGCAGAAAATGCCTTGGTGGTACAAAGCCAACGCCACCGCGACGGTTGGGGCATGGCCTACTATGTGGGCGGGTTCCCTCATGTCATCAAAAGCCCTCAATTTGCTTCGGACGACCCTCTATTTCACCGCGTCAGTGGTGTGGTCTCTTCCCACACTGTGCTAGCCCATGTGCGGCGAGCAACTCAGGGAGGATTGACACCATCTAATAGTCATCCGTTTCAGCACGGCCCTTGGGTCATGGGGCACAATGGCGATATTTCTCAATTTCAGCAACATCGCCACGAACTCATGCATCTGATTGCCAACAACCTACGCCCCTTTGTGCTGGGAGAGACAGACAGCGAAGTGCTATTTTTTCTGTTTTTGACCCACCTGCAATCTCTTCAAGAGGCAGACCACAAAGCAAACAAACTTGCTCATGCAGTGCAAGCTGCCCAACAAGCTGTGCAATGTGTGCAAAAAACCGTGGGCAGAAATCGTGTTGGGAAGCACAACGCATCGTTAACATGTGTATTGACCGACGGGCAGGTGATGCTGGGCCTGCAAGCAGGAAAACCCTTGCACATCAGTACACATAAGCACCATTGTGACAAACAGAACACCTGCCCCTTTTTTCAACAGGCGTGTCTGCATGCAAGCAAGGTGGGTGACAAATTGACACACTTTTTACTCAGTAGCGAACCCCTAGAGGGCGAAAACGTGTGGCAGCCTGTTTTACCCAATCATATTGTTGCTGTAGACCAAAACATGCGGCTACATCAAACTGCTTTGCAGCAAATTTCTCATAACACAGCACACGATCAACAAACAGACCTCTAACAACATGAACAAAACCAGTAAAAAGCCAGCGTCCCTATCATCTTCCCCCTTCCCCGGACCATTGGGCTTGGAGATCGCCTCCAAAACCGATCAAGAAACCTGGCAGCAGTGGCAAGAGATGCAAATTCAGATCATCAATGAAAACCGCTTGGACTTGTCTGAAGCAAAAGATCGCCAGGTATTACTGCAACATTTACGTGCATTTTTACATTTAGACGAGGCTAAGCCCGATCCTTCATCCAGGTGATAACATGTTCGATAGGCTGATATCGATCCACCTCATTATAGATTTCATGATAAAAATCTTCATACATCAGCGTCTTGCTACCTGTGACGGGATGGTTTGCAAACAGATGACGCGCTTGAGCCACATCCACAATTTTATCTTTACTGGCCAACTGCAATAGTACAGGCACACCGATTTTGCCAACAAGTTGATCATCACATCTGCGCATAGCTTCTTGCAACTGCAGTAGGCAGCGAGCTGAAACATGACTCATATACAGTGGATCTTGCTCGTGCGCTTGTATCATCTCTGCGTCATGGGTTAAATGCTGAGAGGGAATGTCAACAGGAAACAACACAGTTGGCCTCACCAAAGAGAATAGATGAATCAATGCCCTTTGCCACGCAGGAATTTTAACCTTTTCTCTACACAGAGGGTTTGAAAGAATGAGTCCCGACAAGTTTTCATGAAACGACGCAGCATAATGTAAAGCGATCAAACCGCCTAAGCTATGACCAAAAAGCAAAACCTGCTTTTGCTCAAAGATACGGCACGCTTTGTCAACAGCCACTTGTGTCGCATCAATATACTGTTCGAAGAGATCAACATGACCTCGTGCGCCGGTTGAATGACCATGACCAGGCAAATCGAACAGCAACACGTTAAATCCGGCATCTACAAACGCATTTGCAACATGGGTGTAACGCCCGCTGTGCTCGCATAAACCATGCACAAGTACCACACTGCCTACAGGAGATCCCTTTGCTTTGTCGGTCTGATAAAATAGATCGAACGCTCCTGAACATGCAGAAAAAGTGTCCCTCTCCAAGGCAACGTCTCTCATTTTTACACAGTGTTTTATTTTTAAACCCTCTTATTTATTTAACAAATAATGACTCACGATTTATTCCGAAAAAAATCAATCTGCCATCTCTTTACAGCTCTCTTGTGACAAGCATACGACTCACAAAAAACATGGGTCCCATCGTTTCTGCTCACAAAATACAGCAAATTGGTTTTCTCAGGCCACAATACGGCGCGCAATGCCTGCTCACCCACACACCCAATGGGACCTGGAGGCAATTTTTTGTGAACATAGGTATTGTAAGGGTGCGGATCGCGCAACTGCTTTTTGCGCAAACGTTCGTAAGCAACGGGCGGGTAAAAACCGATAAAATCTTTCAACCCATAGCGCACTGTTGGGTCACACTGCAAGCGCATTCCCTTTGCCAATCGATTGTGAAACACAGAGGCGATGCGAGGAGCTTCATGAGCTGTCGGCGTCTCTTGTTGTAACAACGAAGCCAGTGTCAAAACCTGATGCACACTCCACTGCATGGTATCCATTCGATCACGCATCTCATCATCAATGGCCATCTGTAAACGCTCATGCATCCTGTGCAAAATATTCTCTACCGTACTGCCAGCATCAAATAGATACGTATCTGGATACAGATATCCCTCTACACCCCCAGGGATGTTGACTTGGGCACCAGCTCCCACGAGAGGAACGGCAAATGCCCGCAACAACTCAGCAGAGTGCATGGTAGCCAAAACATCTTTCTGTTTGGCCAAACCAGCTTGACCTAGTATACGAGCAATATCCTGTTTGCTCGCCCCTTCTGGAATGGTAACGCGCACCTGTTGCGGTCTGCCCTCTTGCAGCAAAGCGACGATCTGCTGAGGCGTTAAAGGGGTTTCAAACGTATAATAACCCGCCTGTAGTTGACGAGATTTGCCAGATAAAAACCGAACATATAAGTAAAAAAGCCAATCGCTGCTAACCAATTTTTTCGACGCCAACAAACGGCTCATGTGACGGGCATGCCACCCCTTTGGAATCTCTAAAAAAACCGTTCCTTGACGTGCACCCAGAGTTTGGGAAAAGTGCACAACGACACCCACACCGGCTGCAACACAGAGCAAAGCAGAGACCAAGCAACCCACAGCAAAACGCAATGCCAACTTCATGATTGCTTAGTGCTTTTGCGTAGCCAAAAAATCCTCTACCAAGAGACAAGCCGACGCTGCATCCAATGCGTGCCTGCGACGCTTTGCAGACAGACCACAACCGGCTAGCTGCCGATAGGCTGTCGCCGAGGTGTATGACTCATCCACCAAATGGACATGCAAAGGCACATGCACCTCAGAAGCGGTTTGCTGCAAAGCCTCAGCAAATCGGCGAGTGCGCCTAGCCATAAAACCCTCTTGTGCCGACTGAGGCAGCAGGGGATAACCCACCACAACCGTCTGCACTTGCATCTGTTGACACAACTGCAATACATGCCCTATGTCTTGTGCGCGACTGCCCGGTTTACGATTGGGCAACGCTCGCACACACAGGCCCAACTCGTCGCTCACAGCCAACCCTGTGGTGCGCATGCCGATGTCAATTCCCAAAACCCGACCCATCACTCTCTGCCTCGTCAAAACTGCGCACCAATTGCCCCAAAAACACAGCAGGGTGCCCCGCAAGAGCTATTTTTGGCAAACAAACAAGACCACCTTGCATGGCCTTATCTCCCAGCCGCCGGACAGCTTCTATCTGCTGCATCGCTTGATGCTGCCACGCACCTGCCGTGCATTCATCCTGACATGCCAAAGCCAAAGCAGCAACAAAAGAGCTGTCATCTCCAAGGCAGCAGTTGGCACTGCGTGCGCTCCTAACACTGCGTAACAACCGTCGAATTTTTGGTGGCGTGTCAGCAACCGCTTGTGAATCTGCAAACATCATAGGAGAAATCCCATTGAGCACAAACAGACCAAAGGGAAAGCCTCTTTTTAACAACTCCTGATGCAGCTGCTGACTTTCACGAACAGCTGCCTGAGCACTTGACAACACAACAACAAAACGGGTTGACTCGCTTTTCAGCAGGCGTTCAAAAGCCCGCGTGCGTTGCATGAGAGGATCGTACAGATCGTGCAAAAGATGCAAAAAGGCCGCCAATTCATCTAAAAACGTATTACCAACAAACCGTTTGAGAAACGCCTGCGCCAACGGACCCACCTGATCCAACAACCCCAAGCCCAACCGACCAGCCAACTTAGGCTTGGAGCGTAAAAAAAAGCGAAAAGCATCCTGCTGCAAAAACTGTACCATTTTGTGTGGCGCCTCTAAAAAATCCAAAGCATGAACAGTAGGAGGTGTATCTAGCACAATCTGATCAAAGCCGCCCTGTTCATACAATGTATAAAGAGATTCCGCCGCAATAAACTCCTGTGAACCCGGCAACTCACGAGACAAGTAACGATAAAAGCGATTGTCCAAAAGCTCTCGTGCCAAATCCCCCTGCCCACACAAGCGCTTAACCAAATCGTCCCAAGCTGCCTGCATATCAAGCATCATCACAGACACAGCAGCATGCCGCGCGATGCCCGCTTGCTCAAAAAAACGGTCACCCACAGGCTGCGGCGAAGCAGCCAGAGTGCCATGACCCAAAGCCTGCGCCAAACGGCGAGCCGGATCAATCGTTACAATTAACGTGCGCTTACCCAAGCTGGCTGCACGCAGGCCAATGGCCGCTGCCGTCGTGGTTTTACCGACGCCTCCCGCACCTGTGCACACCACAATGTTGTGATTGCTGATTAACCTATCCATTGCATGACTTGTCACCTCCTTTGCTTGCCTGCCTCACGCATGGATGTCAAGAGCAACGCATCATCCAACACCAGATTCAGGTTATGCATCGAAAACAGTCGCAGCGATCTTTCCATAGGGTTGTGCAGTTTAAGACTGCAGTCTTTTCATCAGCCTTGGTAAAGAGATAACAGTGACATCATGACCAACCGGAAACTCATCGTCTCCACCATAGAGGATGTATTTGTGCGTTGCGTT
>JBCCES010000005.1:0-17654 GCA_039030115.1 Myxococcota bacterium | reverse complement strand
CTTCACCGAAGACGGAGACGTGTGGCTGCCCACCGGGTTCATCGCCACCGAGTCGATCGACCTCGACGAGTTCCTAGTCACGAACCCGTGGTCGGTTCAGTGATGTTACCTTCGGGTTGCCAACACACCTGCTGCGGGGCAGCAGCAACCACCTGTTTGATCAAAAAAACCCCTTTGGCAATATACCCACGCTGTTGCATCCAATGATCTTGAGAAACAGATGGTCTCCAAGCCACTAGTTCTCCTAAAACAATGGGACGCGCATAATCAACTCGATACCACCCCGTAGGTACACTAGGTGTTGCATTGTATATCCATGTTACGCGAGCTGCGTCTGACATTTTTAAAAGAGCTATGCCGCACAAGGTTGCTAAAATCCATGAATACCTTAATCTCGCTCGCATCTCACATAATAAACACGCAGCACAACATGAACCATTTCCCCTGTTAAAAATGTTTCAACAGCAATTCTCTGATATAACGTTTCATAATTGCCAACACGCCAAAGCATTATGCGACGTAACAACATCACTCTCATTGGACCACCCGGTGTAGGAAAAAGCAGCGCAGGAAAGCAGATTGCGCAGCAGTTGAGCTGGCGCTTTATCGATACGGACGTTGAAGTTACCAAACGGTTAGGCATGCCTGTTCACAAAATCATCGAAACCCTGGGGAGGCCCTATTTTCGACAGTGTGAACGGCAAGTTTGCCTAGATTTGGCCCATGTACAACGCTGTGTCATCGCCACAGGGGGAGGATTTCCTGTCTTTACAGCTAACCGCAAAATTCTGCACGAAATATCGCACGTGTACAGTTTAAAAGCCAACGCCGAAACCCTCGTCAAACGGCTGGCTACCAGCAAACAGATACGACCTGGGTTGAATGGAAAAGAGCAGATACAAGAGCTGTTACATCAACGTTTTACCACCTACACAACCAGTAGTTTCTTACCTGTGAACACCCACAACAAACCTGCGTTGCAGGTAGCAAAGGAGATTGTGCAGCGCCACCAAGCAAGCTCGGTTTTTACAACCAGCAACACAAAAGAGCTTGTGATGGCTTGTGCCGGTTGTGCTCCTTATCCCATGCATATACATCAAGGCGGGCTGCAGCACATCGGAAGTTTGTTGCGTTTTATTTTAGGAGATATTTGGCGCGTTGCTGTATTGGCCGACAAAACTGTCTGGCAACACCACGGCAATCAAGTTGCACACAGTTTACACCAACTCAACCAACCTTTTGACGTGTGGCTTTTATCTGGTGGCGAGCGCAGTAAAAGCATGCGCACGGTGACACGTTTGCACAAAAATTTGCTAGCAAAAGGCTTCACACGCGACAGCTGCGTATTGGCTTTGGGAGGAGGTTGCATCAACGATTTGGCTGGGTTTGTAGCGGCCACATTTGCTCGCGGTATTCCTTGGGTAGCCCTTCCCACTAGCTTGTTAGCCATGGTCGATGCGTGTGTGGGAGGGAAAACAGCTGTGAATTTACCGCAAGCAAAAAATGCCGTAGGAGCGTTTCACCCTCCCAAAGCGGTTTTGCTCGATCCCAACACGCTACAAACCCTGCCTACCAAACATTTGCAATGCGGTGTTGCCGAAATCATCAAACATGGCCTACTGGGAGACAACACGCTGCTGCGTATGCTACATCAACCCAATTGCTGCTTACACGATGAACATCTTTTACACCGTGCCATTCAGGTTAAGGCGGCCATTGTACAAGAAGATCCCTTCGAGCAGGGCCAGCGTGTTTTGTTGAACTTGGGGCACACGTTTGCCCATGCTCTAGAACATGTAACCAACTATAAAATGCACCACGGAAGCGCTGTTGCACTAGGACTTCTAGCTGCTGCTCATCTGTCTTATGATCTCGGGCACTGCAGCAAAACACTGCCTGCATATGTCAAACAGTTGCTTGAGCACTGGGAGTTACCCACTAAGCTACCAACAACGTGTATTCCTGAAGCTGTGCAACAAGCCATGCAAACCGATAAAAAACGTTTAAAAGGAGAACTCCAATTTGTGTTACTCAAAGAAGTAGGCTGTGCCTGTACGCAAACACAGGTTCCCCCAAACAAGGTATTGCGAGCATTGAGCCGGTTACAGTAAAGTGGATTGGTTTTCACCAACCACTTGGCGAAAAGCGAGTGGGTATGTCAAAATAACGCCATGAACCCCAGCGCAGCAAAACAGAGTGTGAACATTGTCAACCCGCAAGGCCTCATGCCACGCGGTGTTTCCGACTTTGCTGAGTTGGTAAAACAGCAACACTGCTTTGTAGACAAAAGCTTGCTGATTCAAGAGTTGCTTGGCTATGGTGATAAGGTGGTGCTCATCACCCGCCCCCGACGCTTTGGTAAAACCATCAATCTCAGCATGCTACATGCCTTTTTTGCTCCCCAAGAGGGCCACAACGGGCACTGGCAGCAAGGCTCTGCCGTAGCCCAAGGCGATTCAAAAGGCAACCGGTCAAGCCAGCAGCGCACGCAGTGTCAGCGCACAGACCTGTTTGGCAATTTACTCATTGCGCAAGACGAGCAAGCCATGCAGCATCACGGCAAGTATCCGGTCATTGCGTTGACGTTTAAGAATGTTAAAAAGATGACTTGGCAAGACGCTTACATGAGCCTGCGTAGCCTGATCAGCCAAGAAATTGACCGGCACCCCGAGTGCAAACAGTTTGAGATCGACGGATTTGGCGACGAGGAGCGACGGCAGTGGAGACGGATTTTAAGTCCAGACGACGCTACACAAAACGACTGGGAAAATGCGTTGCAATTGCTATGCAAACTCCTCACCCTGCATCACAAAAAGCCACCATGGCTCCTGCTGGACGAGTACGACACACCCATTCATGCAGCTTACGTGCGATCGCAAAAAAACAGAGAAGATCTAGACGCCGCGGATTCATACTACGACCAAGCCATCTCGTTTATGCGTGGCTTGTTGGGCACGGCTCTGAAAGGCAACGATAGCTATCTGCACAAGGCAGTGATCACAGGCATTTTGCGTGTAGCCAAAGAAGATATCTTCTCCGATCTCAACAATTTGGGGGTTTACGGTGTGATGGATTGGAAGTTTGACCGGCACTTTGGTTTTACAAACGCCGAAGTGCAGCAACTGTTTCAGCAACGACAGATCGGCAACCATCTGCAACAAGCTCAGCACTGGTACAATGGATACCAACTCGGCAGACGAACAATATACAACCCCTGGTCCATTGTGAGCTTTATCAGCAATTTGCCGCAACCTGCTCAAGAATACTGGGTCAACACCGGTAGCACGAGTTTGATTGAACACCTGCTAGAAACCAGCAGCAAAACAGATCAACAAGCCATCGAAACCCTGCTGTTAGGAGATACCGTGCAACGCGACGTCGCCGACAACCTGCCGTTGCGAGAGCTAAAAAGTTTGGGCCAGGCTTTGTGGAGCGTGCTGCTCACCAGCGGCTACGTCACAGCTCAAAACACAACCGTGGGGGTTCTAGGTAAACTGGCCACGCTGCGCATTCCTAATCAAGAGGTCCGCATTGCCTTTCAGCGCCTGGCCTTGCAGTGGTTCAACGACGTTGATGATAACTGCTGCCCCACCATGTTGCAGACATTGCTTGCCGGCGATATCGATGGTTTTGCGCGACATCTCAACACACTCATTGCCTGCACGCTGAGTTTTTTTGACCTGGCAATCCCCCAAAGCGAAAGGTCTTATCACATGTTTATTTTAGGCCTACTTTCGCACCTAAGCGGTAACTATAAGGTCCGTTCTAACCGAGAAAGTGGCAGGGGGAGGCCTGATTTGTTGCTGATTCCTGTGGATATGCAAAACAGACAACATCCTGGCATTGTTATGGAATTCAAAATTGCCGATTCTGAAGATCAGCTGCAACAATCTGCCCAAACAGCCCTCGAGCAAATTGAGCAAAAAAAATACGCAGCAGAATTTCAAGATCATCCACCTGCCAAAGTTCTCAAGCTGGGCATTGCTTTCTGCAACAAAAAGGCAGTTGTTAAAACCGGCACGCTCTAGTATTTGGTCGCAACCCAACCCTACCTTACATAACAGATGACGCAACGCGGAAATTCCCGGGTTCTCTCAAGTAAACTGAAAATTTCGACAAAGTGGTTACCCGCACAACCAAATGTTGCCAGCATGAAACCGGCTGCGCTAGAATGAAAGTTGTATTTCGCCGAGGAAATCATGCGCGTGGGGATACCGCAAGAACTCACACCCGGAGAAAAACGGGTTGCGCTGCATCCTCAAGTTGTTCAACCTCTCATACGTTTGGGTTTTCAGGTTGTTGTGCAAGCAGGCGCGGGGAGACAAGCAGGTTTAGATGATGAATCCTTTGCAAAGGCAGGAGCCCAAATTGAAACCGACCCCCAAAATGTATGGAAAACCTGCGATGTTATTTTCAAGGTTTCTCCCCCACAACATCACGCAAACAGCCTGGACGAGACAGCTTGTTTGCGCCATGGACAGGTTTGCGTTGGCTTTTTAGATCCTCTTGGAAACCCCAAACAGATCGAGCGGCTGGCTGCACGCGGCGCCCATTTATTCGCCATGGAACTCATTCCCCGAACATCTCGTGCCCAAACCATGGATGCATTGAGTTCCCAAGCTAACCTTATGGGATACAGCTGTGTGCTGTTGGCAGCACACCACTTACCCAAACTTTTGCCGATGCTCATGACAGCAGCGGGCACCGTGGGGCCGGCTCAGGTGTTGGTGATTGGAGCAGGCGTTGCAGGATTGCAGGCCATTGCCACAGCTAAGCGACTTGGAGCACGGGTGTTTGCTTACGATGTTCGCCCAGCCGTCAAAGAACAGGTGCAAAGTTTAGGAGCACAATTTGTAAACATTCCTGTACAAGAATCAGCTGCGGGCGAAGAGGGGTACGCTCAGCAGGTCACCCAAAGCGTGTTAGCTCAACAACAAGAAGGTCTAGCAAAAACCGCTCAAAATATGGATATTATTTTGACAACGGCTCAAGTTCCGGGGGCGAAAGCCCCTGTTCTGATTACCCAGCAAGCCTTAACAAACATGAAGCCCGGCAGTGTCGTGGTTGATTTAGCCTGCACAAGCGGGGGAAACGTAGAGGGCAGCAAACCCAATGAAACCATCTGCACGCAAGGGGTCACGGTGTTGGGCCCAACGAACTTAGCCGCAAGCCTGTGTGCTGATGCTAGTTTGCTATATGCGCGAAATTTACTGGCTTTTCTACAGCTTTTGGTGCGCGATGGCCAGCTCAATGCAACAACCCAAGATGACATTGCAACAGGGTGTTGTGTTGCCCAAAACGGCAAGGTAACTCACCCTCGTGTGTTGCAACGCATCAAACAGCTTCAGGAGAGTTCATAATGGAACCAGCATCTATTCCTCATTTGATAATGCAGTTGTACGTTCTTGTGCTTTCAGCCTTCATTGGACTTGAAGTCATTGCAAAAGTTCCGGTGCTTTTACACACTCCCCTCATGTCAGGATCCAACGCTCTATCGGGCATTGTCTTAGTGGGAGCATTAACACTCACTTGTAGCGCCGCATCCAAGTTAGGATACTTGCTGGCTTTGGCAGGTGTGTTTTTGGCAACAGTCAATGTGGTAGGTGGGTTTGTCGTCACAGACCGCATGCTAGGAATGTTTCGAAGCAAAACACCCCAAAAAGCCCAACGAGACCAACATGCCCAGGTGCGCTCTAACCAAAACGCTGAGGAAAAACAGGCATGAACAACTTGTCCTGGATATCCCACCTGTTTTTTTTGCTTGCATCGGGTGGATTTGTACTTTGCCTCAAATTGCTGTCATCCCCCAAAACAGCTCGCAAAGGCAATGTGTTGGGGGCCTTGGCCATGCTATTGGCTGTGGGGGCTGCTTTGCTGCAATCTCCCCCTGCTCAAGAAATCATCAAAGGGTTGGCTATCACAATCGTTGCCGGTTGTCTTGTAGGCATCGTCGCGGGACGCAAAATTCACATGACAGCCATGCCCCAACTGGTTGCCATCTTTAATGGGCTTGGCGGGGCAGCATCTGTCTTGGTTTCTGCCAGTGAAATGACCCGCTGGGCGACCCTAGACTCTTGGCAAGCATCCCCCGCCTTAGCCTTAAGCTGTTGGGCAAGTGCCTGGATTGGTTCCATTACATTCAGTGGCAGTTTTGTTGCTTTTGGCAAACTGCAAGGCCTGCTTTCGTCTCGTCCTGTTTTAATCCCCAAAGGCCGCTTGGCCACACTGCTTCTTACGGCCCTGCTTCTTTTGACGGGAGTCGTCAGCATGAAAACGCCCGAAAGCCTTGCTCTATTAGCTCTTACCGTGCTGGCAGCCGAAATTTTGGGAGTTCTGCTCACGCTGCCCATTGGTGGAGCCGACATGCCTGTTGTCATCTCTCTGCTGAATTCTTATTCAGGTCTAGCCGCTTTAACTTGCGGTTTTGTCATCAACAGCCCCATTTTAATTTTGGCAGGTTCTTTGGTGGGAGCTTCTGGCGTGATTTTAACACGGCTCATGTGTCAAGCCATGAACCGTTCCTTGTTCAATGTTGTATTCGGTGCTTTTGGTGCCAAAACAGCACAAAGCACCGCTGTTAGCCACAAAACCATGAAACCCTTTTCACCTCAAGATGTCGCCATGCTGCTACACAATAGTCAACGTGTCATGGTTGTTCCTGGATACGGCTTAGCTGTTTCTCAAGGGCAACGCGCCCTGCGAGAATTGGCAGACCTCCTTAAAAAGCATAACATTCAGGTGCAGTATGCCATTCACCCCGTTGCAGGCCGAATGCCTGGGCATATGAACGTATTGCTCGCCGAAGTCGATGTTCCTTACGAGGATCTTTGCGACTTAGAAACAAGCAATCCCCAGTTTCTCAATACCGATACAACCCTTATTGTGGGTGCCAACGATGTGGTGAACCCCTCTGCTCGAGATACTCCCTCTTCTCCCCTGCACGGCATGCCTATTTTGCACGCGGACAAAAGCAGCAACGTAATTGTTTTTAAACGGGGTGAAGGATTGGGGTTTGCTGGGGTCGATAATCCTCTGTTTGTTGCCGACAACACCCACGTGGTTTTTGGTGATGCAAAAGCCTCATTGACAGCTGTCACGACACAGCTCAAAGAATTAGTTTGACAGGTTATGCACATTTAGATCCCAACCTTTGCACATGACACCTGCCGGGTTGAATCCCGCCTAAGGAAATGTGTGTATCACTCATGTTTTGCACACTGTTATGTGCGTTGTTCGTTGGCAAAGAGTCTATCTATCTGTGAGTTTTGCACAGTTTCCACACAATTGGATACGGGTGTGCATTTTTTTATAAACCTCCTAATAATCATGGTGTCTCCCCCGAATGTTCACGAAAGGTTTTCTCCCGTGAAATGGCATTCCACACACGGGACCCAGCGCAATGTCAAAGCGATGCAGCCACCAATAAGCCTGCATCGGTTTGCGGCTTTTTCAGAGACTTTACAAAATATGTTTCGTGGATATAATGATAAAGGCTGTTTGTTTAGGAGCAGCAATTGCAGCCATACGAGGGGTATGGTGAGAAGCGAACGCCTAAAAACAAACACAGGGGGATTTTGTTATGTACACTCTCATACAAAAGCCTGCTCCCGATTTTCGAGCAGAAGCTGTTTTACCAAGTGGCGAATTTGGTGAAGTTGAGTTGGCGAGTTTCAAAGATAATAAATATGTGTTATTGTTTTTTTACCCGCTTGATTTTACATTTGTATGTCCATCCGAAATCATCGCGTTTTCCAATCAAGCCGAGGCTTTTGAACAGCGAAATGTGCAAATTATTGGAGTATCGGTAGATTCCAAATACAGTCACCACGCATGGCGGCAAACTCCTGTGCAAAACGGGGGTGTGGGAAAGGTAAAGTTCCCTTTAGTAGCAGACATTACAAAGGAAATTTCTCGAGATTACGGGGTTTTAATCGATGAATCTGTTGCTTTGCGAGCGACGTTTCTCATTGACAAAGAGGGAATTGTTCGACATGCGACGTTGAATGATTTGCCTTTGGGGCGCAACGTGCAAGAGTCTTTACGGATCGTGGATGCATTGCAGTTTACAGAAAAAAACGGAGAGGTTTGTCCTGCTGGTTGGACAACAGGAAAAGCCGGAATGCAACCAACTCCTGAAGGAGTTGCGCAATATTTACAACAGCATTCAGAAGATTTATCGTAAAGGCCCATTATTTTAAAACATGGACACCTATAATGGGTGTCTGAGGTAGCCTAAAATGCACAGTCGTTGGAAATCTCTTTGGCGTATGAGTTGGAAGAAGAAGCTTCTTACAAAAACGATGGGTTGCTGTGCTTTAGCCAGCGCGCTTGCGCTTCCCACTTGGGGATATGAAAAACTTCAGCCTTTTGCTGGAACCATCGAGCTAGGAGGAGCAATTCATTTTCCGATGGAGGTTAACCACCAAGGCGATTTTGCCATGGCGTTTCATATGACCCCGTCGTTAGGTTTTTTTGTAAATGATGGGTGGGAGATTGTGTTGCGAGGAATACTGCATCGACAGATTGCTGGTGAAGCTTCTGCTCGAACAGGAGGATTATGGTTTAAAGACTTGCTCGATGAGGGCGGCTTCGGATTAGGGTTTGAATATCTGTTTGATGGTGGATACATTTTGCCCTATTTGGGGGTTTTAATGGACTTTTTCTGGCCGAATGATGCTGCTATGCAGGTTCATTTAGAAACCCCAGTCGGAATGCTGATTCCGTTTAACGATTACGTTGCTGCTGACTTGGGAATTGCCATAAGGCTGATATTTCCTACAGATACCGGTTTTGATCGATTTATTATTTCTCCGGGGTTTCTTGGGGTAAGAGCCTTTTTTTAATTGAGTGCAATGACAAACAATCCAAATTATTACCAGGTTTTGGGGGTGTCATCTTCCGCAGATGCCAACGAGATCAAACGTGCATATCGCAAACTGGCGCATGAGTTGCATCCCGACAAAAACAGGGGAAATAAACAGGCTGAGGAGCGCTTTAAGCAAGTTTCTCGCGCCTATGGTGTGTTGTCAGATCCACAAAAACGGGCCCATTACGATCGTTTTGGTCAAGAAGAGCCTCTGAGAGGCCCTCAAGAGCACACGGCGCAGGACGTTGAGGAAATTTTTAGTGATCTGTTTGGAGATTTTTTTGGTGGACATTCTCGACAGAAAGCATCTGTGCAAAAGGGACCCGATGTTCGCTATCGCGTGACCATACAACTTCAAGAGGCTATCAAGGGAGTCAGTAAAGATATCACGTTTCGTCGCTTAGAGCTGTGCACCACGTGTCACGGGTCGGCAGCGGCTCCCGGAACACAACCGCAAAAATGCTCAACATGCCACGGACGTGGAGAGATGCGTTTTGTACGGGGATTTTTATCCATGGCTCAGGAGTGTTCTGCGTGTCACGGAAGGGGATATGTCATACCCACCCCATGCAAACATTGTCGGGGTGAAGGCCGCGAAAGCAAATCCCATACCGTGACCATACGCATTCCGGCAGGAGTAGAAGAGGGCACCATGCTGCGCGTGCATGGCGAAGGTTCCGCGGGGGCCCCAGGAGGGCCTATGGGAGATTTGTATGTAGCAATTCATTTGCACAAGCACCCCATTTTTCATCGGCAAGGAAAAGACTTGGTGTGCGAGGCTTCTGTCTCTTATGCGCAAGCTGTGTTAGGAGCAAAAATCCAAGTGCCCACGCTGGAGGGTGAGGTCACCATGACGATTCCTCCTGGGACTCAACCAGCGACTGTTTTTCGGCTTCGTGGCAAAGGGTTCCCCGGTTTAGGGGGGCGTAGCTCTCGAGGAGACCAACTGGTGCAAGTGGTGTTGAAAGTTCCCAAACGGATCAACAAAAAACAGCGTGAGCTGTTGGCGGCTTATGCCCATGCTTCTGGAGAAAACGACGTCTCTTGCGATAAGGGGTTTTTAAATAAATTCAAAGAGCTGTTTCAGTAGCGTTGATTTTGGGTTTTCTATTTTTTTCTTTTTTTTGCGCCACATGGGAATTTTTAACAAAGCCCATTTGTTCTAGGGAATAGGGGGCGTTGCTGCATTATGTGTTCACCTTAAAGTGAATCACATCGCCATCTTGCACCACATAATCTTTTCCTTCGAGTCGTAACAAGCCCGCTTGTCTGCACCCGGCTTCGCCGTTGTGTTCAATGAGATCTTTCCAGTTGCAAACCTCGGCTTTAATAAATCCCTTTTCAAAGTCGGTGTGAATCACTCCTGCAGCTTGAGGAGCCTTGGTGTCGTTGGTGATGGTCCAAGCTCTTGCTTCTTGTACTCCGGCAGTGAAATATGTCATGAGGCCTAGCAATTGAAATGCGCTGGCGATCACACGCTGCAACCCGCTTTGTTTGAGGCCATAGGCCTGTAAAAACTCTTGCTGCTGTTGGTGATCGAGTTCCATGAGCTCTTGCTCTATGTGGGCGCATACAGGGACCACTTCGTCGCCGCGTTGTTGAGCGAACTGCGTGAGGGCTTGCAAGTGGGAATCACTTGAAGATTGTAAACTCTCCTCAGAAACATTGGCTACAAACAGCACAGGTTTACTGCTCAAAAGGTGTAGTGAAGCGATGAGAGAAGCCCAGGTGTGTTTTTCTGGAGGAATAGGAAAATT
Organism: Myxococcota bacterium; assembly: GCA_039030115.1. Taxonomy (GTDB): domain Bacteria; phylum Myxococcota; class UBA727; order UBA727; family JABDBI01; genus JBCCEX01. Next base: position 7,031 of record JBCCES010000005.1, on the reverse strand, counting down.
TCGTGCAGCTAAGCCTTGGTTTAAGTGCTGCGCTAGAGCTTGGCATAGCTGTAGCTCATCTTGTGCTTGTGCATTACCACTTTTGGCTGTGCGCTGGGTTTTAGTAAGACGGCTCGCGACGGTATCCATATCGCGCAAAATTAGCTCTGTTTCAATGGTGGCAATATCTCGCAAAGGGTCTACATTGCCATCTACGTGGGTGATGTCGCCCTCAAAACAGCGTACTACGTGGCAAAGGGCATTCACCTCGCGAATATGGGCTAAAAATTGATTACCCAACCCCTCACCTTTGCTGGCACCGCGCACCAGGCCTGCAATGTCCAAAAATGTGACATCGGTGGGAACAACCCGTTGCGACTTTGCCACTTGCTGTAGTTTGTGCAGGCGTTCATCGGGTACAGCCACCTTTCCCACATTGGGGTCAATGGTGCAAAACGGATAATTAGCTGCTGGTGCAGGGCACGACGTTAAACATTGAAACAGCGTGCTTTTGCCCACATTGGGCAAACCAACAATTCCACAAGACAATGCCATGGTGTCTAAACTCCTAGCTGAGCCATGGTCAGCCCTGTGACCTCTCTAATGGTGGCTGGGGCGATCTGTTTTGCTAACATGCTACGGGCAACTTGCTCCATACCGTCTTGCCGACCTTTTTTCTCCCCCTCGGCAAGTCCTTTTTTGTGCCCCTCGGTTAAACCCTCTTTACGCCCCTTTCTAAGCCCTTCTCCATAGGTGGACTGGTAGAAGCTAGCTCGGTCCATTAAGCTCTCTAAATACCGCTCGTAGGCACGACGCTCTTGCCCAGAGAGTTTGAGCACATCGAGCTTTTCTGCCGCCTCTTGCAGCCCCTTGGCCCTGTAGTTTTTGGGAAGCTTCTCGTTTTTGAGAAAGTAAATCCACTCATCTAGGTTGTCTCGCGTTTGTTGATCAAAGCTATTGACCCGAATAATGTAATATTGGGGGTAGATGTCTGCAACAGACTCTTTTTGATAAAGCTCCTTTTCGCAAGGGGAGAGTTGTAACACGTGGTGCGTGTGGATGCCTTCGAAACGGGTGCTGCCTCGGTAGACGTAGTCATCGCCCTGGCCAATGTCAAAATAGGCAATGGTCACGCTGATAACTCTCTTCACGTGGCGATACTCCGAACCTTTTTTGAGATTCTCAGCGATCACCTTGCTTGTGCCAAAAAGAATACGGCTGAGGTAGTCCACCTGCTTTTCGCACTGCACCTCAACGATAATGCGCTCGCCTTGGTACGCCTCTACCATCATGTCGACACGGTTGTGTTTATCTTTTTCGGTTTGCTGATTGCTTTCGCTTTCTAGAAGTTCTAAGATTTTAATCTCTGTGCTCAAAAGCTCGGACAAAAATCCTTCCAACACACCAAAATTAGCTTTGTCGCGCAAAATGTTTTTCATGGCCCAATCGAACCGAATCAGCTGTTGCGTTGCCATCGAACTCCCTCTCCATCTTTAGTTTACTGCTGCCGGTCCCTTTTAGCTACAGAGACTTTAACGTAATTCTGCAACCGTGATACTGCTGATAACAATATCATAGGGGGCATGTTGACGCGGGTGATACACAACATGCAAGGGTCTTTTTTTGATGAGATAAATACAAATGTTCGTATCTAAAAAATATGTCATCAAAACATGGGATCACGATTCTGTTCAGGGGTCATTTGCCTACATAAATCTTCCGACGCTTTTCCTAAGCATTGCCAAAAGTCATCTGGCCATTGATCAACTTTCACGGGTGTTAGAACAACATTGTTACCTACTTGTTCCACCATGGCTTGATTCCCCTGTAGATGCACGCTTTGTGGCAATTTCACCACTTGTTGTTGCCCTTGTTGTTTTAACGTAACCACAACCCGTTTCATTACTTTTACCTGCTCACCCTATACCTTTATAATACCATAAAACAGCACGCATAATCAAGCAAAAGCAGGTGTGACGCCTTTCTGCTAGATGTAGCACGCCGCTTAAGGCACCGTTTCGTAAATGTAAACCGGCGCATTGGGCAGCCGAACCGTCGCGTCGCTAAAGTTACTTTTGGCGATGTCCCCATGACAAAACTCCAATATTTTGCCCTGAACAATGAAGTGGGTATATCTGTAGTGGGCCCAAGAAGAGCTTTTTGCAGCATTTCTGCGAAGCATCCGTGAAAATCATCTGTTGGCGAAATTACTGGCGCAGTGAATTGGATTGCTGTTTTGAAGACTTGTGAGAAAAACAGACAATGGGGTAAACTAAAGTTATGAAAGAAAAGGTTCACAGAAAGCTGTCGCATCAGCTTCCTATTGTTTTGACAGATGGCGAGGATGATTTCATGGTTGCCATGTGCCCGCTGATTCCGGGGTGTATTTCTCAAGGTAAGACACGTGATGAGGCTCTCAGCAATATTCGAGAGGCCATTGAACTGTGTTTGCAAATGCAAGAGCAAGAGGGATGGACCCTGCCAGAACATTATGAAGTTGTTGCAATGAAATTGGCAGCCTAATGCCAGTATTGCCTTGTGTTTCTGGTCGTATCTGTGTCACTGCTTTGCAGAAAATAGGTTATATTTGTGTTCGACAGCGAGGCAGCCATATCCGGTTGCATCATGTTACAAGGCAGCCTGTAACAGTGCCTCTACATAAAACTTTGGACAGGGGAACTTTAAAGAGCATTTTGCGAACAGCAGATTTATCTGTTGACGAGTTCACACGCTTAACAAAGAATCTCTAGAGAAGTTTTCAAGGCACCGTCTCGTAGATATAAACCGGCGCATTGGGCGACCAGGTGGTAGCCACCTCAAACTCTTTGAGTTGACGCAGGCGCTTGTGCTTTAAGGGCGTAAGACTCACCAACTTGACCCGCCGGGGAATCCGCAGGGTTTTGCTCACGACAGTGTCTATGAGTTTTTTTGAAAAAAATGCAGACGACATATACACAACTGTGGCGTCGCTAAAGTTGCTTTTGGCAATGTCTTCATGCCGAAACTCTAGCTTTCTTTTGGGGCCAATACCATCACGATCTTTAACGCGATCATAAGCCTCGGAGGAGTTCCAGTGGCGTGTTTCAGACAGTTCGATTCCAACCGTTTTGGCAGTGTCTGACATCATGTGAACCTGTGTTGCTAACTTACCTACACCGCTGCCTAGGTCGTAAAATATATCGGTTTGGTCTAACTCTAGGTGATATAGCATGTTGGAGACACCATCAAACGTGATTTCCCCGTACGAAGTAGCACCTCCAGAGCGTTTAATTAACTGCAGCTCTTCTATATCATCTACGGCAGCACCTGATATGCCCGTATAAGAGTCATTGAGAATATAGCGGACTTCACGAGGGTCTAGCTTAGCATGCTTGGGGAGAGGTTTTTTGCTGGGCATGTCTCCCGTCTCATAGACATAGGCAGGTACATCTGGGCTCCATGTGGTGTTAACAAATAGGGTTTTTATGTGGTGCAAGCGAGGATGTTGAGGGAACTTCTTAAGAGTGACCACACGCACCTTGCGGGGAATAGCTGCAAGCTTGTCTGCAATATCTTTTACGAGTTGATCGGGAAACAGCGTAGAGCAGGAGTAGATCACCGTGGCATCGTTTAAATCGGCAGTCAATATATTTTCGAGGCGAAGCTGCAGCACGCGCGAAGGGTCTACCAGGCCTTTTTGACGGAGTTTACTTAAAGCTTGTATCCCTAAGCCATGGCGTGTGTCAGACAACTCCACGCCCACACTTTTACCTACAGGCGTAGCCAGGTGAGCATGCAGCACCAATTTGCCCACGCCGCTACCCAGGTCGTAAAACACATCATCTTTGCTCAACTGCAGTTCGCGCAACAAGCTTTCAGCAGCGTCAGGAACAATTTCCCCATATGTATGGCCTTGGTAATCGTCATAGCTTTCGCTATTTGCACTTTCTCGCACAATTTTCTCTTTCTCTTCGTCTGAAATCTCAAATCCTGCCCGATTCTCATAGATGTGCTGCAGCGTGGTGAGAACTTGCTCGGGCGCCACAGGCCCAACATACTTGGGCCCCGAAAAAAACAGCAACCACACAGCAGCTGCACAAACTCCTGTAGCAATTACATATAGCAACGAACGTAAAGAGAGCATAAAATCACCTTTGTTTTGATTGTGAATTTCAGTTCATATAATATGAAATTTTTTAGTGAGAGACAACTGACTGTCTTAGTCCAAAGTCTTCAGCTCTTCACGAGCTAGGCCTGTTACTTGCATAATCATTTCAACATCTAAGCCAGATGCGTGCACCTTGTGAGCAATTTGCAAGGCTTTGCGTTTCTCTCCCTCACTCAATCCTTTCTTATGTCCTTCTTCGTGTCCTTTTCTGTGTCCTTCTTTATGACCCTCTTCATATTTTGTTTTCATCTGTGAGTTGCGGTCCATGCGGTCCATCTCGGCTTTTTCGTACAGGCGGGTTTCCAGCTTGCTACGCCCAATCTCCTCCAATATCTCAAACGCCTCTTCAATGTCGGGTTCATGCAGCACATGAGGAATACAATGCAGCGGCGTTTTATGTGCGTTCCTAAAAAAATAGGCCCACTTCTCTTCAATGCTGTCTAATTCATGCTCTTGCTTGTTAAACTTCGGCAGTTCCAAAAAGGCAAACGCAAAATCTTTTAGTTTATGCTCCCCCGTCTGCTTATCCAAAATCAGATGAGTCGATAAATAGTTGGGACTCTCCAAAAAGCGAAAATCCAAAATGGACAGCAGCGTCACCTTGCGCAGCTGATCGTAATCCTCCCCCTTTTGTAGCTGGCGCACGAAGGATTTTGCAACATAATACACAGCCCGATGCGCAAAATCACCCTGGTTCGCCACCTGCATCTCCACAATGAATTCGCGTTCCCGTTGATCTCTGCAGTACACATCCAAAATGGTCTCTTTGCTGCCTTTCAACTTAGGCACCTGATGCCGATCCGCAATCCACAGACGTTTGATTTGTCTGTCCCCTTTTAATTCCAACACACTGTTCAAAAAATGGCGCAGCACATGCTCACGCTTCTCATCGCCAAAGATGCGCCGAAACGCATAATCATTCTTCGGGTCGTGCGACACGAAGTCGCATAGAAGGAGGATATGAATGTAAGAAATCATATTAGGAAAGCACCTATTCCTATTGCCACAATTTCGGTGCAAGCTGGGTAACCGGCCTGTGCTAAGCGAAATTGAAAGCTGGACTCAAGTACCGAGTGTAACGGAAAAGAGAGGTGAGGCAAAGCGATGGTAGGTTGAGCGAAAGCGAACCCTTGTTTGGAAAGCGTCGTAAGAATGAAGGTCCGAAATGCGATGAGACGGATCAACGGTGTAACGTCAGGCTTCGGTCTAGACGTAGCGGTCAACAAAGAGATCCTGTTTGTTGAGCAAGTGCCCGTCACCCGGCGCAAAGAGGGCAACCTATCAGGGCGCATCTCCATCTATGTGGAACGTGGTAACCCCGTCGGGCGAAAGCCTAGCGGGAACAGATACTCTGCTATTTCTGTCAAGCACGAGGAGAGCAGAGGGAAGGATTGAAGGGCTGTCCAGATTTCAAAACGCCATAGATAATGTGCATCAGCTTTCTCATGATGGCCCCTAAGATGACCATGTTGCTTTTCCCTTCTTTTTGCAGATGGCGAGCAAAAGCAGCGAGCACGGGATTGCACCGTTTTGCAGACAGAGCGGGCATATATAAGCTCCTGCGTAGCAGAGAGTTTCCCGTTTTGGATAAACGGGTTCGTCCTCGTACGGAAGAACCAGACAGACATTGCTTGGGATTGAGGCCTACAAAAGCAGCAACCTGTTTAGCACAGCGAAATTTTTGGGGCTGTTCCAAAAAGGTTAATATTGTTGCAATTGTTACGTCTCCAACTCCAGGAATGCTTTCTAGTAATTTCTGTTTTTCTTTTAAATCTTCATGTTTGTTTATATGTTCTTTAATTTGCTTTTTTAGATCAGAAATTTGTTTTTCAATAAACTGAATAGATAGTTTAACATTTTCCTTTAATCCCTCATGAATGACTTGTAAACGATTGGATTCTTGACGCAGCATTGTATTTAAATTTTCTAATCGATAAACCAACGCCTGTAACATTCTCACATGAGATGCAGGAGGCTCCCATACATCAGGCTTCATCGCACGACAAAAGCGAGCAATGAGGGCAGCATCAGCTTCATCAGTCTTCGTTCTTCCGAGCTCGCTTTGGCGAAAACCTTTCACGCGAGCAGGGTTCACTATACTGACTTGAATACCGTTCTCATGGAGAAATAGTGCTAAATTTTCCCCGTAAGAACCCGTTGCTTCTAAACAGGCAAAACAACCTGTTGCTTTCCGTTTTTTTAACCACTTCCACAAATTTTTATAACCATTGGAAGTATTCGTAAATCTAGCCGATTTATGTCTATTTTCTTCTTGTAATAATGAGACGTCAAATGTTTTTTTAGCTACATCAACACCTAACACTAAAAATCTATCTTTCATGGCATCCTCCTTCCTGTTTTATGTTCCTGTCTTTTTGCCAAAAACATTTCGATGACACTTCGCTCATAAGCAGCCTTATATACAGGCTCTGGGCACAAGGCCCTGGCCTCAGATACTCTCCGCTTTATAAACAAAAGGGGACCAAGCGCTAAATCTGTTCCTCAGGTTGTGTACCAAAGGATGTCCACGGCATCTTGATCCCCGCATCCAAACGTCTTTGGACGATGATCGCACCAATGCGATCACATGACTACATATAAGGATGTCCAAAAAGCGAAGGCCACGGAGTCGAAAGACAACGGGAAAGCCCGCAAGGGTATAACCGCCGAGGATAGGGGTTCAAACTTTGCCCCAACACGAAAGTGTGCTGACTTGAGACAGGTGGTCTGCTCGAAGGGCATTGCCCAGAGCGTAAATTGAGCTGGAAAAGTTAGAGTGTGCCACAGCACACGGAAGAGAGAAAGGAGGTGAAAGATGGAAGAACCGTAATAAGCTTCATGGAAGATGAAGGTAGGCCCTTCGAACTCGGCCACCAAAGGCAGGGTTCAAACCACCCTTCAGTAG
>JBCCES010000004.1:0-18141 GCA_039030115.1 Myxococcota bacterium | reverse complement strand
TCTTTGAGGCAAAGAGAGACAAACACCCGATCGGATCCGTAATGCTCGGGTTCGAGAAGGGCCTCGCCATCGATGGGAACAACACCTGTGCCTTGCTTGCCTGTAGATTCGGCAAGCAGTTGTTCGAGCCATGCTCCTAGCAACCGAGTCTGTTCACAGGTTACCAAGGTGACTTTGTTGCGCCCCTGTTTGGCAAAAACGCCAAGCAAAATTCCCAACAACACACCCGGGTTATCAGCAGGAGCAACGCTGTGAGAGCAGGCACGGCTCATCTCTTCAACAGGTTTGACAAGTTGTTGCAAGTCAAGCCCCATGGCCATAGCAGGAACTAAGCCAAAAGGCGAAAGAGCTGAGTAGCGTCCGCCAATGGTTTTTTCGCCCAGAAAAACACCAACAAAACCGTTCTCTACCGCGAAGCGATGCAGAGGTGTCTTGGGGTCGGTCACGGCTACAAAATGGTTGGGGGCCTCTTTTTCACCCACCTGCTGACACATGGCGTGCCAGAAAAAATCTCGCAACAGCTCGGTCTCTAAAGTGGTTCCTGATTTGCTAGAGACAACAAGCAGGGTTTTTTGCAGCGGGAGCTGTTTATGTGTTTGTTGAATTTGCGTCGGGTCTGTTGTGTCTAATATGTGCAAGCGTGCTTTGCAACTGCTTCCTAACATGTGGGCAAGCACCTCGGGTGCCAAGCTCGAACCGCCCATTCCTAACAGGACAACATGCTCAAAGTGCGTGGGTAATTTCACTGGGGTGAGATCTTGCACGCCTTGTTGCAGCGGGTTAAAAGCAGCATCTAGCCACCCCATCCAGTTGGCTTCATCGTCGCTTGTCCACAAGGTTGCATCTTTCGACCATAACCGCTGCACTTTGCGTTGCGCTGTCCAGTGCTCTAGCTGCAATAGGAGTTCGCGAACCGATTGTGCATGTCTGTCTTGCTGCAGCTTGCAGTGCAAGGGTCCAGCTTCAAAGTGTGCCTCTTGTGCACTCTTTTGCCCGTTGCTTGGGTAGTGTTGTTGTATTTGCGATATTTTTCCCTGCAAAGTAGCCAGCAAGTTGTCAAAGCTCTTAGCAAATTGATCGATGCCATCTTGCAGCAGTTTTTCGGTGATCTTTGGCAAGGAGATGGATTCATCTTGTAAGGTTTGTAAAACAGATCGTGCTTGCTGAATCTCTTTGCCCAAGCACTCTTGTGCCTGGCCATGGTGCCGAAATGCGTCCAGTGTTGCCATGGGAAGTGTGTTGACTGTATGAGCACCAGCCAGTTGCTCCACATACATCACGTCACTGTATTTCGGGTTTTTGGTGCCGGTGCTAGCCCATAAGAGACGTTGGGGGCGAGCCCCTTTGTTTTTTAACGTTTTCCACTGCGGGGTTGCGTGCAAGCGTTGAAACAATTCATATGCCATCTTGGCATTGGCAATGGCCGTTTTTCCTAACAGAGGCTTTAACAGGGCTTTTTGAGCAGGACCAGCGGATTTAAGCAGGGCATTCAATTTTTCGTCTACTGCTGTATCGATGCGACTGACAAAAAAGCTGGCCACACCTGCTACGTGATGAATGTCATGGCCAGCTTCAAGCCGATCTTGCAAGCCTTGCATGTGGGCTTGTGCGGCCTGTTCATAAGCTGACACCGCAAACAGCAGTGTCACGTTAACATTGATGCCTGCAGCAATGAGTTGCCGAATGGCCTGCATGCCTTCTGGTGTACCGGGTACTTTCATCATAAGATTAGGCCGGTTGACCGATTGCCATAGACGTTTTGCCTCTTCAAGCGTGTTGTGTGCATCGTGGGCAAGCCGAGGTGAAACTTCTAAGCTGACATAACCATCTTGACCCTGCGTGCGTGTGTATACAGGAGCTAAAATGTCACAGGCCTGTTGAATATCGGCAATGGCCAGACGCTCGTAAATCTGTTTGCTACTGGCTTGAGGATCTTCTTGTAACAGGTCTAAAATGGGTGCAAGATAATTTTCCCCTGCTCCAATCGCTTTTTCAAAAATGGTTGGATTTGACGTTACCCCTTTTAAATCATCTTGCTGCACGAGCTTTTGCAACAAGCCACTGTTGAGAAGATCGCGATCTAAAAAATCGAGCCAAATCGATTGCCCTAAGTGAGATAGTTGCTGCAACGGGTTCATGACTTTAACCTCCTAGGTAGTAAACAGTTTAGCCTGGGGATTTGGGTTCTGCATATGTTATCCTCCGAACTTGACCATTTTTGCCATAGGCAGCACTAAAGCAAACACCAAAATGCCGATTATTATCCCCATCATCAGCATGACCACCGGTTCTAATAAAGCTGTGGCAATGGCAATACGGCTCTCAAGCTGCTCCTCGTAAATGAGAGTCGCCTGACGAAGACTGTGTTCCAAATTGCCGCTTTTTTCTCCTGTTGCCAGCATGCATGTCAGTAGCGGGGGGAATTGGTTCTCTTTTTGCAGAGCTTGTGTGAGGCTAACCCCTTTGCAGATCTCTGCGTGGACGCGAGTGAGTGCATCTTGCATAAGGATGTTATTGACAGTTCTACTGACGCTGAGAATCGCTTCTGGCAGATGTGTGCCGCCTGACAACATAAGAGATAACCCTTTGGTAAATCGTAAAATGCTTCCAATATGAAACACAGCTCCAACAAGAGGAATGGAGAAAAAAATTCTGCTGAGAATCCGTAGACACCTTTGTTGTTGGCATCTCCATTTAATAAACGCGAAAAAGCCGATGATTGAGAGCGGCACGAGGTGCCAGTAATGTTTAATCGCATAGCTCAGGTTGAGTAAAAATCGCGTTAAGGCGGGCAGTTCAATGCCGTTTTGAATGAAGATGTCGCACATGGTTGGAATGATGAAAATCAGCAGGCCGGTAGAAAAGAACAATATGATTGATGCTAGAAAAGCGGGATACGCTAAAATGCTAAGCACTTTGTCTGTCAGCTTAGATGTGTAGAACATCGTCTGAGCAAATCTTTGTAAGATAACGGGCAGGCAGCCCGATGTTTCACCGCATTTCATCAACTCGGGTAGAGTGCTACCAAAGCAGGGGTGTTGTGCAAATGCTGCTGACAGCTCCATTCCGTTGCAAACATCTTTGTGAATCAGCGCAAAAACTCTTTTCAGTTTCGGGTTTTTTAGTGATGTTGATAAATGCTCCAAGGCAGTGTTTATGGGCACGTGTGAACTAAGCAGCATCGACAATTGCCATAGGGCGTTGCCTTTGTCTGAGATGGGAATAGATTCTAGAAAGCGTAACTTACCTAATAGTCCATTGGCTTCTTGTTCAGCTGAGTGGGATTTATATAGATAAATACCTTTTTTTCTGAGTAGCTTTTTTGCTGCTACAGCGCTGTCGCAGTTGATGTATCCATTTGTGTTGTTTCCTTTGGCATCGAAACCATAGAATTTGTAGCAGATCATCTCATGAATTTCCAGAGCAAAAGGGCGAAAAACGACTGCTTATCTCGTTAGATAAGCACCCGTTCTATCTATAGTGTTTGGTTATTTTTTTGGATCGTGTTCTTCGTCCCAGTTGCCAACTTTTTTCACAGTTTTGCCGCTTTTTGTGATATGGGCATACACATCAAATGCATAGTTGGCACCCTGCTTTTTGCCGTTGATTTTACCAGGGTTATCATACTTAAATCGATTTCCCCAGGGATCGTTGTGGGGAATCCCTTGCACCTCTTGCAGGTTTTTGGGATAGCGTCGGTTCAGCTGATAAAACTCAACCACTTTGTTGGCAATCATAAACGCATTGGTACGTGCTAATCTCTCTTTTCCCTCGTTAAATTGGTTGACACCAATGTAGCTAAAGCTTCCTAGTACAAGTGTCATCAATGCAAGAGAGAGAAGAATCTCCATGAAAGAGAACCCTCTCAGTTTTTTGATTGGTTTGTTTTTTTTCTGCATCAAGACCTCCTCGTTTTGCTTGTTTACTAAGCTTAAACAGTTGGATTTTTATGGAAATTCCCGTCCTGTTTTTCTTGGCGAAATGTATTCGATACCCAACTCTTGAGAACAAGTTTACGTCTTAGGTTTTTCGATAACGTGTGTTTCAGGCTCAGAAAACTTTGCGACAGTCTGCGAGAGGTTAGAAACTCTTTTGGTTAACGGTTGCCCCGTTTGAGTACGCGGCCTACCTCGCGGTCCATTTCGCGTTTTTGGATGGTTTTGCGTTTGTCTGTATGTGTTTTTCCTTGAGCCAGGCCCAAGAGCACCTTGGCTTTGCCGTTTTTAAAATGCAGTTGGAGAGGGATCAGGGTGTTTTTGTCTTGTTGCACATGGCGGGTCAGCTTGCGGATTTCTCGTTTGTGCAGCAGCAGCTTGCGTGTGCGTTGCGGTTCATGATTGCTGTGCGTTCCGTGGGAGAAGGGATCGATGTTCATGCCGATCAAAAACAGCTCTCCCGCACGCAAAAGAGCATAGGCATCGCCAAAATGAACATGGCGTTGCCGTAGGGATTTCACTTCGGTTCCCTGCAGCACGAGGCCGCATTCTAGGGTAGATAAAATGGTGTAGTTATAGCGTGCACGGCGGTTGCTTGCAATGACTTGTACAGCATCGTTGTTTTTTGAGGACATCTTTCAAGTTACGTTAAAATTCCGAACCTTCGAAATCACATGTATGTGTCGTAAATGTTCGATCTGTTTGCAGTTGCAAAGGGTTAGGCATTTGATTCTGCGTCGGAGCTGTTTGTTGTAACAGGCCCGTAGCGCAAAATGCAATACCCTACGGCAGCTGACAGCAACGAGCCCCAAATCACTCCCAATCGCACCCATTCTGTGTAGGGCGAGCCAACGGAGTTGAAGGCCAAGGCACCGATAAAAAAGCTCATGGTAAATCCCACACCACATACGAGGGACATGCCGTAAATGCCCAGCCAATTGGTGTTACTGGGCATGGGTGCTAGTTTCAACTTCACCCCTAACCATGTAGCCCCGAAGATACCTACTTGCTTGCCGAAGAAAAGGCCTCCTGCACAGCCTATTACCACAGGAGACATCATCTGTTGCAAATTCATGCCCTCTAGAGGAATGCCGGCATTGGCAAAGGCAAACAGGGGCAGTACGGCAAAAGTCACCCAAGGCCACAAAGCTTCTTCAAGCCAACGCAAGGGAGAATGCTCAGGGTGCAAGGGATCTCGCAAAGGAATGGCGAAGGCCATAATGACCCCCGCCAATGTGGCATGTACACCCGATTTAAGCACACAAACCCACAAAATCAAGCCCACCACCCCATACGCCATGAGACTGCGTACAGCTGAGCGATTGAGTGTAATGAGTAAGAAAATAGAGCACAAAGCCAACAACAGCGAATCGTGAGACAGTTTATCTGTGTAGCGCACAGCAATCACCACAATGGCGCCCAAATCATCAAAAGTAGCCAAAGCAGTCAAAAAGACTTTGAGAGTGAGGGGAACCCGCGAGCCGACCAGCGACAGCACACCCAACGAAAAGGCAATATCGGTTGCTACAGGTGTTGCCCAGCCCCGCATGGCAAGAGGGTCATTCCAGTTCAGTAAGGCATAAAAAGCAGCCGGAACCACCATCCCTCCCAATGCGGCAATGGCTGGCAGTGCCATTTTTGAAAAAGAGTTAAGCTCTCCTTCAATGAGTTCGCGCTTGATCTCCAAGCCCACCATCAAAAAAAAGATGGTCATCAATCCGTCGTTAACCCACAAAATAAAAGGCTTAGCCAACTTAAAGGTTCCCATTTGCACAATGAGGGGCGTGTCAAACAGATCGTGGTACCACGATTGATGCTGGGAATTCACGACAATCAAAGCCGCTGCTGCCGCAACCAATAGCATCATGCCTCCCGACGGTTCCCAATCCATGAACCGATGAAATGCCCGCATGTGCGTAGGAACATGCTTGTGTTTTTGCTCTTGTGTCATTTGAAAACCTCGATGTGTATCCTCTTACAATAGCTCATCTGGATTTTTGTGTGCAATACCCACTTCTCCTTTGTGAAAAAACGCGCAGAGATGTTGAAGTTATTCCAAGCTGGTTTTGGAGATGAGGGAATTTTGTTCTGCAAAAGCATGGAATAGATTTTTTTTGCCATTCGTTATGAGAAATGCGTAGAGCCAATGAGCAACAAGGGAGTAAAAACAGATGGGCGTGCAGCGTATCAAACAATACAGTGGCCTGGCAGTAGCTTTTACCGTTTTGGTGTCATTACTCTCTTGTGGAAACGATGAAAGCAGCGAAGGTGTTCAAGAGCTGGCCCTCAAAAAAGGAGGAGATGTATTTACCTCCTTAGGTCTTTTTAATGGAAATCTAAAATGCAACTCCAATAAGACCATTGAGGATTGTGCAGATGGGGTAAATTCTGGAGGATTGCGGTTTGAAAGTGATGAAAATAGTGTTTTGGGGAGTATTTGGACAACGTTGTTTGGAGAAGGTCTAGGGAGATCGGGTTGCACATTTCGGGGCGAGGGTTCAGACATTAAGTGCCGTGTGAGTTGTGACAGAATCAGCAATAACTTTTTGGGGTTGTGCAGTTCGCAAGCAGATGGATGTGAGTGGAATGAACAGACATCTAGGTGTGAAAAACCGGTGGCAAGTGCCCTTTCTAGTCTTGCCAGTGATGCTTTGAACTCGGTAAAGAGCTTTTTTGGAAGGGGGGATATTAATGACATGGAAACCCTTGTCATTGAAAATCAGAGTTGTCCTGAAAAATGTTCCTTCACTACGATTGGATGTACAACTAGAGGGAGTAAGTGCTCCTCTTCTTGCGATAGAATCAAGAAGGAGGTTTTGTGCCGTTTTTCTGCAGGTTGCAGCTGGACGGACAACAAGTGTAAAAAGGGTTGAAACTTCGCTGCAGCAAGATGACTGCACAAAGCACCGCCTGCGACTTGAATGAACTTTAGCTAAACAGAAAGACAGGCCCTGCCAGGGGCGTTTTCCTGTTTAGTCTCGAGGGGTTTTCATGCGCCGTTTGATCTGCTGAAAAAGGGTCTCCACGCGCTGTTTTGGCAGCAGAGTCATTTCCATGACCGTCGCTAGATCCACGCCTTTTTGCAACATGCGTGCAGCAGCTTCTTCCAGGCCCTCTACACGACCCGCTACACGGCCCTCTACACGGCCTTTTTGTTCTCCCTCTTTCATCAGTGCTTTCCACAATCGCATGATTTCCTCCTGTGTTTTGACGCCCAATTGATCTGCCTTCTTTGATCCGGTGCTGCGGGATGTTGGTGTCATGTTCCTAGAATACGCAAGGCTCTTGAAGGATGCCACAGCAAACGGGTGCTAGATTCGCACGCACTCTATGTGGTACAAAAACAATCAATTATCTAGCAACAAGGAGGAGAGATGGCTGAGCAACGAACATTATCTATTATTAAGCCTGACGGCGTGCAACGAAATTTAATTGGCCCCATTCTTGCCCGGTTTGAGCAAGAAAATTTACGTGTGGTGGGGGCCAAAATGAAACACCTGAGCCGTCACGAGGCCGAAGGGTTTTACAGTGTGCATCGCGATAAACCCTTTTTTAACGAATTGGTCGATTACATGTGTTCGGGATTTGTGTTGCTGTTGGTACTGCAGGGCGAAGATGCCATTGCACGCAATCGGGAAATTATGGGGGCCACCAATCCGGCCGATGCTGCCCCAGGCACGTTGCGTAAGTTGTATGCGCAATCGTTACAAGAAAACACCGTGCATGGATCAGACGGCGAGCAAACGGCTGCCCAAGAAATTGCCTGGTTTTTTTCTAACAATGCGTTACGCTCTTAATCAAGTGCAATGCCTCATGTAAAGCCTAAGATCATTTTTGTATCGGGCGGTGTGCTCAGTTCTGTGGGCAAGGGGATCGTGTCTGCTTCTATGGGGGCTTTGTGTGAAAGCATGGGCCTGCGTGTGAGCATTCTTAAAATGGATCCTTACCTCAATGTGGATCCGGGCACCATGAACCCGTTTCAGCATGGTGAGGTGTTTGTGACCCACGACGGCGCCGAAACCGATCTCGATTTAGGCCACTACGAGCGGTTTTTATCGGGGCGTTTGAGCAAGCGCAACAGCACCACCAGCGGGCAAATTTATCAACGGGTGTTTGAACGCGAGCGCCAGGGAGATTATCTAGGGTCTACGGTGCAGGTGATCCCCCATGTGACCGACACCATCAAGCAAGCCATCCACGCTGCAGGCGAGGGTTGTGATCTACTCATTTGTGAAGTGGGAGGCACCGTGGGCGACATTGAATCCCAGCCCTTCATGGAGGCCATCAGGCAGATGCGGCAGCAGCTGGGTTGGGGCAATGCGTTATCGGTACATGTCTCTCATGTGCCCTATATCGAAAGTGCGGGGGAACTCAAGACCAAACCCACCCAACATTCTGTTAAAGAGCTGCTCACCAGTGGCATTCAGCCCGATGTGATTGTATTGCGCGCCAGACAGCCCGTGCCTCAAAAAATTAAAAATAAGATCGCACTGTTTTGCAACGTGGACCAAAAAGCGGTGATCAACTGCCCCGATGTGCCCACGGTATACCAGGTGCCGTTGCAACTCCAAAAAGAAAACCTGCACACCTTGCTGGTACAGCGCTTACAGCTGACCACTTGCAACCCCCCTGATTTGAGCCCATGGCAAGATGTGGTGAAGCGTTTTTGTAACCCCAAGCATGAGGTGTGTGTGGGGGTTGTTGGCAAATACACCGGCTTGGTTGAAAGTTACAAGAGCATTCACGAGGCCCTTGTGCATGCAGGCATTGTGCACAATGTGCGTGTGCGTTTTTGCTACATCGATTCAGACCAATTGCTGGCATCCAATGTGCAAACTGTTTTGCAGCAGGTAGATGCTGTGCTCGTTGCGCCTGGATTTGGTGAGCGGGGGGCAGAAGGCAAAATGCGTGCTGTTACGTGGGCTCGGCAGCAGAAGGTGCCGTTTTTGGGTATCTGTTTGGGGATGCAAATGGCTGTTATCGAGTTTGCACGCAATGTGGCCAATATTCCTCAAGCCACATCTGCTGAGCTGGATCCCGATGCCGCCCAGCCTGTGGTGCATCTGATGCCGCTGCAACGCGGTGTGCGCAAGAAGGGCGGAACCATGCGTTTGGGCAGTTACCCATGTGTGCTGCAGCCCAATTCTTTGGCAGCACAGGTTTACGGCAAAACAGAGATTCACGAGCGCCACCGGCACCGTTATGAGGTGAATAACGCCTACAGACAGCAACTGCAGCAGGCAGGTTTGGTGCTATGCGGCCTATCCCCCGATGAACAGCTGGTGGAGATGGTTGAATTGCCCCAGCATCCCTTTTTTATTGGTTGCCAGTTTCATCCGGAATTTTTATCCAAGCCTCTCGCTGCCCATCCTCTTTTTAACGCATTTGTCGGAGCTGTCTGCAAAAAGTCCGTACAGTAGGTTTTTTCAGCAATTGATCAAAAATAAAAGCAGTTTTACCCTACTTTATTTCCTGTAAAAAACATGGTTTGATATTTATCTGAATATTGTTATATACCAATAGAGGTGTATTGTTATAAAGTGCGATTTTGTTTCGTATGTTGCCTTGTGAAAATAGGGTTTTCGGTTTATGAGCACATGTTTTTCATCCTGTTTGCGGGTAAAAAAGTTGTAAATTGAGGATTTTGTTGTTACAATGCAAAAACGAGTAGTGATGTATTGTTTATTAAGTGGAGAAATAGATGTTTTTTCTTTCTTGTAAAAAGCAAGTTGCTTTTTTAGTGATTGGTTATTTTGTTTTTGTTGGTGGCTGTAGTAAACCAGATGCAGACAACACAGATGGTGGTAGTCATGCTGGAGTGCCTCTGACCCAGGATTCTGCAAAGGGTGTGCGGTTAGGCAAGAAGAGCCCCAGTGCATATGCACGGCATTCAACATCATCGAACCCATCGACATCGGGCGGGGGTAGTGGCAATCAATTGCGAAAAAGCGGTGTAGCCTCCCCAGGGTCAACCGGTAATACCACCAATCAAGAACAAGAGTTGTCTGAAGAGGAGCTATGGGGTTTGCAAATGATCGTGGAGTCTTATTTCGTGACTCTTGCACGTGCCTTGTATAAGGATATTAGTATGTTGTATCGTAAACAAGAGTGCTTCTCAAATTTTAGCTCTTCTAAATATAGACTGAGGAGCGCTTTAAATAGGATAAATAACATGAATGTTTTTATTAAAAAAGATAAAAAAGCGTTCTTTGCTGGGATCACGGACATTGATCGGGAAGTCGATAACTTGGACCTTACGAGTAAGCTCCTTATATTTGCTGAAAAAACAAGACAGGCCCTTCACAACGGAGACTTAGAAGGTGTCCGAGAAGGTGCGTCGGGTATTTTGAGTGTAGAGAACGGGAAGAAATTAAAAATTATCCGTAGCTTTGAGTATAGTAGCTGGAAAACTCTTGCCAAGGGTTCTCTTTCAAATTTACATGGATTATTACAGGATTCGAAGTCACGTGATTTGCTAGACGATGCATTTTTAAAGCGAAAGATTAGTGGAAATGAAATGAAAACATTAATTAAAAATTTGCGTGAAGAAAAGAAAAAACTTGAACAGTTCAAGCCTTCTTCTAAATTAAAATCAAAGGTGGAAAAGGCAATATGTAAAAGTAAAGGAGATATTAGTGATGCGATGGCTAGTACTGGTGATATCGATGTCATGATGGAGATACAAAAAATTAAACATATACGAGAACCTTTGGATGATTTGACGGGCATGCTCTTTCTATTGGAAAATGGATTTCACCCGAGGCCAATAAAAGCTCTTTATCCGGATGTAGAAAATTTGTTGTAGCAGCTGTGCCAAAGTTGTTTTGTTACGCAGAAAGTTTATATCCTACTAAGAGGTTAATTGTGTAATAAAAAAGTGAAAAATGTTTGGCGTGCTGTTTGATAAAAAAATGTTGTTTTGCACAACATTGTCTCTTTTCGCATCTGGATGTACAGGCGCTGGCTACAACGGGCCTGTGTCGGATCATTTCAACGGCAAGCGGTTTTTTAATCAGCAGGATGCTCGTCATGAACGGCCTGCTGTTCTCAGTTTGCTAAAGTGGATGTGGCAGCGTAATCCAAAAGAGTGGGATGCCCATGTAAGCCATCCGCAGGGTCTGCCGCCGCCACAAAAAGTTGCTGCAGGGCATGTACGCATTACACCTGTTGGCCACGCTACGGTGTTGATTCAGATGGGTGCAGTCAATGTCCTTACAGACCCCATTTGGTCTGAGCGTTGTAGTGCTGTGCAGTTTATAGGGCCGAAAAGGGTGCGCCCACCAGCCATTGCCTTTGAGCATCTGCCTCCTATTCACGTCGTTGCGATTAGCCACAACCATTACGACCATCTTGATTTGCCAACGCTTAGAAGGCTAGAGCAAAAGCATCGGCCTGTTTTTGTTGTGCCGTTGGGCAACGGACAACTGTTGCGTGATCAAGGCATAAAGCGGGTGCAAGAGCTAGACTGGTGGCGAGGCATGTGGTTGCATCAGGGGTTGCATGTGCAAGCTGTGCCCGCGCAACATTGGAGTGCTCGTATGCCTCCGTTTGATTACAACAAAGCGCTGTGGGCGGGTTTTGTCTTCAAGCAGAACGATCGTGCCATCTATTTTGCTGGAGACACAGGAATGGGGCCTCACTTTCAACAGATTCATCAGCGTGTTGGCGCTGTGGATATTGCTTTGTTACCGATTGGTGCGTTTAAACCTCGATGGATCATGCAATCCAATCATCTATCACCTCAAGAGGCTGTTGCTGCTGCCCGAATATTACAGGCAAAAGTGAGCATTCCTATTCATTATGGCGTGTTTGCATTGGGTGACGATGGCCAGCATGAGCCGTTGCAGGTGCTCAAACAGCATCTAGACAACATGTCTGAAGCTCCCCGTTTTGAGATACCGGAGTTTGGAGAGGGTTTTTTGTTGAATTAAAATACGATCCCATGTATCTTGGCTGCATTGCATTCACTGGAGGATAAAGATATGCAAAGCAGCAGGCGATTTTCTTGTACGTTTCTATTATTTTTGGTTATTGGATGTGCGTCTACGCCCAGGGTGCCTGTTCAACATGTAGTTGACACGACACCCGCACCACGACTGCAACATGTCTGGCACGAGCACATGCAAGAGGTCCTGTTTACACAGCAGCAGCTGGCAAAACGGGTTCGTGAAATGGGTCAGGAAATTTCCCAAGATCTCGCCGTGTCATCGGCAAAATTCAGCAAACCGCCTCTGTTTTTAAGCGTGTTGACAGGTTCTTTCATGTTTACGGCCGATTTATTGCGGGAAATCCAGGTGCCTCACGAAGTGAAGTTCATTAGAGCCTCGTCCTATGGATCCCAAACACAATCTAGCGGGCAAGTGAGTCTTTCTGTACCCCATTTGACGGCCCAAGATGTGCTAGGGCGCACAGTGATCATTGTGGAAGACATTGTGGATACAGGGCGCACCATACATCGAATTCAGGCATTTCTACGAGGCTTAGGGGCAACCAATGTTCAGGTGTGTACGCTGCTGTCTAAGCCCTCCAGGCGCGTTGTGGATGTTGCCATGGATTATGTGGGGTTTGAGGTTGAAGACCAATTTGTTGTGGGCTATGGCTTAGACTTTGATAAAAGGTATCGCAGCCTCAAATACATTGGCGTGTTAAAGCCCCAGTTGTACGTGGACAGATGAACGACACATCCGTTTGGCAGATGTTTGATGCGTTGGCAACGCGCTACGATCGCATCAACCGTGTGTTGTCTTTCGGGCAGGATCGCAGATGGCGACGGCAGATGGCCAAACATCTTCCTGCAGGCGACAAGTTGCGCATGCTGGACTTAGCAACAGGCACAGGAGATGTGTTGCTGGATACGGTCAAGTCCTGTCAGCGTGTTGACGAGGCGGTGGGTGTGGATATGGCCAAGCATATGTTGCAATTGGCTCAGCACAAAGCGGGCCGTTTGGGAGTTAAAAATGTTTCTTGGCAGCAAGCCAACGCGCTGCAACTCCCGTTTGCAACGGCCACATTTGACGTTGTTACCATGGCGTTTGGCATTCGCAATACGTCAGATCCCCAACGGGTTTTGCGTCACATGCATCGGGTGCTTAAATCCCAAGGTAGGGCGTTGATCTTAGAGTTTTCCATGCCGTCGTCTGCTTGGTTGCGCGCTGTCTATTTGTCCTATTTACGCCATGTTGTTCCTTGGGTGGGGGGCGTGTTGTCAAAGCAGCCCCAAGCCTATCGATATCTAAACCAGAGCATCGAAACGTTTGCACAGCCACAGGAGATGATCCATTGGATGCAGCAAGCAGGTTTTGATAACGTGCGTGCGATCCCGATGAATTGGGGAACTGTGACCCTGTACTGTGGCGATTGGTAATGGGATCTCACGGGCGTGAAGTGATGGATCTTCTTCGAGCTGTGTGCAAAACGAGCGTTTGCAAAAAAAATGTGTTATGTATATACTGAAATAATGGATGAGATTTAATGAATTAACTTGTATTCTGGTGTGTTGGATTGTAAGTTATAATAAGGAGATTTTGTATGTTTCTTTCTCATATTGCATGTAAGGTTCCTCAGTTTCAAGTGCTGCAAGATAATATAAAAGAGCGAATGATTCGGTACTTTCCACAGAAGAAGGGCTTGTTGCAAAGGTTTTACGACCGCTCGGGCGTGCACCGTCGCCATTCGGTTTTGGTTGAGCATGCGCAGGGACATGCCCAAGAGAGTTCGCTGTTTTATCTGCCAGATCGCTTGGGCAATCCCTCAACAGCAGTGCGTGCTGCTTTGTACCGTGAACACGCCTCCAAGCTGTTTGTTGCAACAGCGCAGGCTGTCTTGCAACAGGTAGATCCCACACTGGTGACTCACGTGATCACCGTGTCGTGTACAGGCAGTTACGCCCCTGGGCCTGAATGCGATGTTGTGCGTGAGCTTAGGTTGAGGCCTGATGTACAACGCCTGCATGTGGGTTTTATGGGATGTTCGGCGGTTTTTCCTGCGTTGAGCATGGCTCGGCAGATCTGCCAGGCCGACCAGCAAGCCGTGGTGCTGATTGTGGCTGTTGAACTGTGCACTCTGCATTTGCAACCAGACAGCAGCACCGGCAGTTTGCTCGGAGCTTGCTTGTTTGCAGATGGTGCCGCGGGGTGTTTGGTCTCTTCACGCACACCCCTGTCAGATAACGGATTAAAATTTACAAATCACTCCTTTATGCTGCCCGATGATGCCGACAAAATCACATGGAATATCCGTGATGAGGGCTTTTACATGCATTTGGACCCTCAGCTGCCCCTGCTGGTGCAAAACAACCTTCCTATGGTGTTAGACAAGCTTTTGCTGCAGCGTGGTTGGCAGGCTGAGTCTGTGAAGTGGGCGGTTCACCCGGGGGGGCCTAAAATTCTCGATGCGGTACAACAAGCACAGCAATTGCCTCCGCACATGTTAGACGACAGCCGCGAGATTCTGCGCCTGTTTGGTAACATGAGCAGTACAACCATTTTGTTTGTGTTGCAGCGCATACTACAAAATGAGACAAAGCAGAAGAACCAACCCATTGTTGCTCTGGCTTTTGGCCCTGGCGTTAGTATAGATGTTATGCTCATGGAGCGTTCGTAACATGTTGAAAAATGTTTAAGCGTTTGGTGGTTTTAGGGGCAGGGCCGGTTGGTTTGTTGACTGCGTTGCTGCTTAAACGCCAAGGCATGCATGTCACTGTGTACGAACAAAATGCCAAACCCATGAACGATTATCGAGCCATTGCCATTCACCCGCCGTGTCTGCAAATGCTGGATCAGCTGGGGTTGTTGCAAGCTTTTATTTCGCGAGGCCGCACCGTCACCCAATGTGATGTTTTTTTGCAACATGCACACCCACAATTTCATATGGATTTTTCTTTACTGCCTCACCCCTATCCCTATCTTTTGATGATTCCCCAGTCGCAGACCCAAGATATTTTGCTCAACGCCCTTGGCCGTGGCGCCATACATTATGGCCACAAGATCGTATCCGTTGATTTTGAAAACAGACGGTTGGGTGTGCAAACCGTCACGCAAAAACAGCCCCAGCAAGCTCCATTTGATTTTTTGGTAGTGGCAGATGGTTGCCGGAGTTTTGTCCGCCGCGCATTTCACATTGGGTTTAAGGGGACTTGCTACCAAGACTCATACATGATGGCCGATTGTACGCATGATCCTTGCGCCGGCAAACAGATACAAATCCGGCTTCGCCAGCGCGGTGTGATTGAGTCTTACCCTCTGCCAAATCAACAGCGCCGTTGGGTCGTTCGTCAAGATCCAGCGCATCCAGAAAACAGTCTCGCCGGTTTTTTGAACTGCATCGAAAAACAGTGCCAGGTAACCTTAAAAGTTGATGATGTGCACCATTTTTCAACCTACCGCGTAAGCAATCGGCAGGCGGATTACTTTGTATTACCTTGTGGGGTGATGCTTGGCGATGCTGCCCATGTGGTTAGTCCTACTGGTGGGCAGGGGATGAACCTGGGTTGGGTTAATGCCGACTCCTTTGTAGAGACGTTTATAAAGGGTTTGCCGCTGCACGTTTGGCAGCGCCAAGCGCAAAAGCGAGCTCGTCAAATTATGCGTCAAGCAGCCTTCAATATGTTTTGGGGAAGACCCTATCGTTCTCACATGCTGCGTCGTTGGATGCTAGCGGCTGTTCTCAAGGAGCCTGTAGCTGCCTTTTTTCGCAAACGGTTTAGCATGTCTCAGTTTGTGAAGCCATAACCAACATGGTAGAGAGTCCCGATCTGAAGCGAGACAGCCCTGTGCAACAGGATGCTCTTTTTGCTTACACTGCCCAAACGCTGATCAAGACCTTGCGAAAGGTAGAGAAATTGTTGCAGCGTCATGCGAGTCCTGCGCAAGAACCTGCGTGGGAAGATGGGGCTTTTATTGTACCTTTTAAAGACGAAGTAGATCCTTTGTTATGGCTTCGGCAGTGTCGTGAAACTCCTCGGTTTTATTGGTCAAACCGCGATGGCAGCATGCAGGTAGCCGCATGCGGCATTGCCTATGGTGTTGCACACACACCTCAAAATGAAGGCCACATGCAGGCATTGCAAGATATTTTTCCCGTGTTGGGTGAACGAACGCATGCCTACACTGTTTTGTATTTTGATGCCAACAAGCCTTCGTCACCCTTGTGGAAAGAGTTTGATCACACCTGTTTGTTTGTGCCGTTGTTGGAAGCAATTTATAAACATGGCCAGTGGAAGTTATACTGTAATGTTTTTTTTGGCAAAGACAATTTGCAGCTGTTAAATCGCACGCGGCAGGCTTTGCGCATTTTGCTGCCTATGACCCAGCCCATTAAAATGGTTGAACCGTCTATTTGTGTGCCCTGGGAACTTTGTCATCAGATACCTCAAATGCCTGGTTGGAAATGTCATGTTAAACAGGCGCTGAATAGGATTGCTGGCAGGCACATGCACAAAGTGGTGTTGGCGCGTCAGCAGGTGTTGCGCAGTTCAAATGATGTTGTAGATCCTTTGCAGGTTTTTTTGCGAACCAGACAGCACGCGCCAAGCAATTGTTTTTCCTTTTTTTGGCAACCTAGCCAGCAGCAGGCGTTTATGGGATTTTCTCCGGAACGTCTTTATACCCGCCGAAATAGCCGTTTGTACACCGAAGCTGTGGCAGGCACGCGGCCTTTGGGTGAAGATGCATCGCAAAATGCACTGTGGCGGCAAGAGTTGCTCGCAAGCACCAAAGACGGTCATGAACAACAGCAGGTAACAGATTTTCTGCAAAGGGCTTTAGGGCAGCTTTGTTCTGAGCATTGCACGGGTGAACGTACCGTATTGCAAGCAGGACATGTTCAACACTTGGTGACTCCATTGGAGGGAGATTTGCACTCCCATGTCACCGACGCAGATATTTTGTCTTGTTTGCATCCCACACCTGCTGTCTGTGGCAATCCTCGCGACAAGGCCCAAGAATTCATTGCCGCACAAGAGGGTTTTGATCGAGGCTGCTATGGAGGGGTCATTGGTTACGTGGGTAAAAAAGAGGCAGAATTTGCCGTTGCCATCCGCAGTGCTTTACTCGTCAAGAATCAACTGCATGTGTTCGCAGGTGCTGGCATTGTAGAGGGTTCCGATCCTCTGAGTGAGTGGGAAGAGACGCAATCGAAAATGGGTGTTTTCGCCCATTTGCTCGACTGACCTTGCATGGGATGTATCCACCGGTTTGAAAAACGGTTTTCCTTGCAGTTCAAAGGAGAGCAAAAGCTCGTGACCTGGATCACTCGTTTTTGTAGTGTCTTTGGGATGTTACACTAAAGTTTTATGACAGGGGCAATAGGAAATGGGTTGTATTGTGGCCATTGACGGACCTGTTGGTGCTGGAAAAGGAACCGTTGCTGCGCAGGTAGCTCGTCAGTGTCAGTTGGCCCATGTGGATACAGGAGCCATTTATCGGGTTTTGGCCTATGCCGCTGCTCAAGCAGGTGTTTGCTTAGAAGACCCCCCTGCTGTGGCGCGTTTGGCAGCTCAATTGCATGTTCGCATGCACAATAGCATAGACGCTGTTCAGGTTTGGTGTAATGATCAAGATGTGTCGGATCTCATTCGTACTCAAGCCATTGGCGAAGCAGCTTCTTGTATTGCCCAGCATGCAGTTGTCAGGCAGGCTTTGTTACCGTTGCAGCGCAAGATCGCGTTGAGCCACCCGCGAGGTGCTGTGGTTGAAGGGCGCGATATGGGAACAGTGGTGTTTCCCAACGCTCACATCAAGGTTTTTTTGACGGCTTCCGCAACCCAGCGAGCACGACGCAAGCATGCTCAACTTCTCCAAAAGGGCGAGCATGTCTCCCACGAGAGTGTTCTGCAGAGTCTGCAAAAACGCGACGAGCGTGATACAAACCGAGAAATAGCAGCTCTTGCTGTTGCGCCCGGTGCAACAACCATCGACTCCACCCATTTGACTGCCCGGCAAGTGGCCGATCAAATTTGTATGGATGTGCAAAACTGGTTGGCACAACACGCCACACCATCCCACAACCCCTAGTGCAAAACCGGGTGGAGATGGAGTTTAGTCAACTTTTTGATGTGTCCACCCATGCTGTCACTTGCCGTATCGGTTCGCCCTGCAGGGTGTTGACCGTAAACACAGCACCAATGAGCGTCACCGGCTTGCCCTTGCCGAGGTATTTGGCGTGGTACTGCTTGTCTTGAATCTGCTGCAGCGCCTTTTGGGCCAGC
>JBCCES010000003.1:0-19276 GCA_039030115.1 Myxococcota bacterium | reverse complement strand
TGTTCTGCAACATGACGCTGCTGTCACCATGTGCCGCTTTTCAAAACCAGAAGAGACGACTATTGCTTGCGTAGAGGGTGGAAAAACAGTGAAGTTGTGGAGTGCAGCAGATGGAGGATTTTTAGGCGATTTTCAACATAAACACATCATTAAAGACATGCAATTTTCACTGGATGGCTCCATGCTAGCCTTTGCAAATGTTGACGGAACCATCTCTTTGTGCGATGCCAACACAGGTACACAAGAGGGACTTCTTCGAGGAAATCAAAATGGGATCAACCGACTGGCTTTTTCACCTAAAAACCCTGATCTGTTAATCACAGCAAATAGTGATGGAACCCTAGATCTTTGGGATACTTCAACAAAAACAATTCAGCAAACTTTCACAGGTCATTACGGCTGTGTTAACGATGTCTCCTTTGCACACGATGGCTCTACATTTGTATCAGCAGGCAACGATTGGACAATGCGTCTGTGGCACATACATGCCAGGCAGCCGCTGAAAATATTTTGGGGGCATACACAAATGGTGAATGCAGCTGCAGTCTCGCCCGACCCAAAGAATCCATCTGTTGCATCGGCCAGTGCAGATCACACTGTTCGCGTATACAACATCACTACTACAAATAATGACATGAGCAGAACTACCATTGAAACAGCATGGACACTGGGTAAAGGAGCACCCAAACTGTTATTACAAGGGGCAAACTTTGCATTGACAATAGGACTGAGCCTTACACAAAAACAATGGATCTTGCACTGGGGTGGCACGGTAGAAAGCGACAACTTTGAAAACGACGACAAGAAAGAAGAGTGGGACGATAATCAACAATTGCACCATAAACCTAAAACATCTTCTTCCAAGAAAAACAGCCCTCTCAATCTTTTCAAAAGGAAAAAAAGCAAAACTCCTTCACCAAAAGAGAATGAACAAAAAAATACAACTCCCCCCCTATACGAAACACAACAGCAAACCAATGCTGACAATGACGATGAATGCATTGTGATGTAATGCACTCTACACACTTTTAAAGAGCAATCACTCCACACAAGGAGCTTGTATGCTTCGGCGCAACCGCAACAAGGCAATGCAGTTGATGATCATCAACAAGCCACCGGCTAACTCCATCACCACTAAAGCGCGCGTAGAATCCCAAACAGAAAAACCGATGAATGCCATTGTGCTGCAGATCCAATAAACAGTACTCCCATATTTTGCGCTTAGAAACCTAGCGGATTTGATGCCTGCGATCAAATAGGCCATGATTGTTGTATAGCCAAACGAAAAGATCAACAGCGGCATAAAAATGTGCATATACGGAAAGGTGCTAGACAACGCAGTTTGTACCAATGTGCTTGAACCACCAGGCTGCTGCCATGCCCCTGTGAGCAATAGCAGAAGCACCACGCAGGTACAGATGGTTGTATCAAGAAAAATGCCCAAGATACTGAGGCTCGCCTGTTGTGCTGGATCTTGCACCCTGCTCTCGCTATGAATGACAGAGGCGTAACCAATGCCAACGTCTCCTGAATAACAAGCTGCAAAAACCCCACGGGACATGGTCAACATAAATGTGCTGCCTACAAAGCCACCTACGGCCGCATGTCCGGTAAAAGCACTCCGAAAAACAGACAGCAGCAAAGAGGGGATGGTTGCAGCATGCAACACAAGCACCCACAGCGTCATCACCAAAAACAGCAGGCCAAAAAAAGGCAAGAGCACTCCACTAATGGTGCCAATGCGTTTGACTCCGCCTGCAACACCCAACACCACAAGCGCAAGTAAAACGACCGTCACCCAGGCAGGCGGCAGTGACCAGCTGGTTGCGACGGCCTCTTTGATAACACCAAAAATATAGATCTCGGTACCGTAAATACACAACAACACAGCAGCGAACATGGGTAGCCAACCCTTACAACTAGAAAAAGCCTCGGCCAACACATACATCGGGCCACCGTTGTAACTGCCGTCTTTGCTGGGACGACGGTGGGCCATGCCCAAGTACACCTCGCCGTACTTCAATCCCATTCCCAATAGGGCAACAATCCACAGCCACACCAACACACCTGGGCCCCCAACTTGTACAGCTAAGGTAACGGCCACCACATTGCCCACGCCAACACAACCGCCCAAAGAGGCAAAAAAGGCCTGTCGCGGTAAAACGCCACGATCCTGCTGTGTTTTACCTGATGGTGATTGCAGCAAAGACAGACCCACACGGATCATACGTGGCAACCCCTTCAGCTGCATCCAACCCAGTTGATGGGAGACTAAGACACCTGCAACAATGATCATGGCTGCACCAATGTAGCCCCATAAGAAATCGCTGGTTTTTTGAAGCGTAGAGAACAGCTGTTCAATCATGGATAGCTCCTCATACATTCAATCCATGCAATAATAAATTCATAAGATGCTTATTGTAGCACAATGACTGAAATAGCAGCCCAAGTCCTTCTATTCGCATTTTGGGCATAGTATTGGGTATAAGCATAATAGAGGTATAAAACATGTCGCGGCAACGCCCTTTGATTTGCGGGAACTGGAAATTGCACCATAGCGTGGCACAGTCACGCCTTGCGATAAAACAGCTACAAACCCACTTGCAGTCCACACCCATACAAGTTGCCATTGCACCCGTGGCTGTTGCCCTAGAAAGCAGCTGTCGCATGGCAAAAAGCAAACACACAACACCCATCGACATTGCAGCACAAAACGTATTTCATGCACCCCAGGGTGCCTTTACAGGTGAGTGGTCGGTGCAACATCTGCGTGAACTGGGTTGCACTTTTGCCCTTGTGGGACATTCAGAACGTCGGCAACTTTTTGGAGAATCTGATGCCCTCGTCGCTCGCAAAGTGGAGGCTTGCTTACAAAAAGGCATCACTCCCATTGCCTGCATTGGGGAATCATCTCAACAACATCAACAAGGGGAAGCCCACATCGTGCTAAAAAAGCAACTGACCAGCATGCTGCAACCTCTCAGTTCTCGTTTGGCTTCTCGGTTAGTGATTGCTTACGAACCTGTGTGGGCCATTGGCACGGGGCAGGCAGCTCAACCACAACAGATACAAGACACGCTGGCTTTTGTGCGACTGCTCATTCAACGCCTGCAAGGGCCGCATGTTGCCCAGCAGGTGCGCCTGCTTTATGGGGGCTCTGTCTCGAAAAACAATGCATATGCCTTCATGCAGCAGCCCCACATCGACGGTTTGCTGGTTGGAGGCGCCTCGTTGCACGCACACACATTTATACAAGTGATCCAGCAGGCTCACAAGGGATGGCTAGCTGCAAAATAAAAGTTGCCCTTACCACCATATCGCGCTATATTAATGAGGCTGTAACAATTTAGGAAGGATGCAAAAAAATGACAGGTTTTATTATTGCGCTTCAGATATTGGCAGCCCTGTTTTTGATTTTGGTTGTGCTATTGCAACCCGGAAACCGAGGGGGAGCAACAGCAGCATTGGGAGGCAGTGGTAGCGCAACGTTCTTTGGCGGCAGAGGAGCCAACACGTTTCTGTCCAAGCTCACCGTAGCAGCGGCCGTGGTGTTTATGTTTACCAATTTGGCTCTGTCTCGCTTATCGGGGCGTGGGTCTGTGTTAGACATTGTTCCTCAAAAACCCACCGCACAAACCCCTGCAGCTGCTCCCAACGACACAACACAAAAACCACCCTCAACAACAGATTCCCAGTCCGATCCAAGTGATAAGTCGGATACGCTTCCGCCAGCAAACGCCAAGCCAGAAAAAGCACAATAGCTTCCACTGTGCTCTTTGGATTGTGTTCAATTGTTCTCAAGCGATGTATCATTGCTCTTATGCAAGACGCCCTGGTACACAATCTCATTGTCAACTCGCGCGGAAAAATGCCTGTGGGGGTGTCTGATTTTGCCAAGTTAGTACAGGGCGATTACTGCTTTGTGGATAAAAGCCTATTCATCAAAGAGCTTCTCGATTCAGGCGATGATGTCTCCTTAATTACTCGCCCAAGGCGATTTGGCAAAACCATGAACTTGAATATGCTGCGCTGCTTTTTGCATTGGCCATCGAATCATCAACCGGACTTGTTCGAGGGCTTGGCAATCAGCCGGGCAGGTGAACGCTACCTGCAAGAACGCGGTAAACGGCCGGTGCTGTTTTTGACCCTCAAAGACATCAAGGCGCAAAACTGGCACGATGCGTGGATTGCTTTGCGTGCTTTGCTGGCTGATTTGGCCGAAAGTTCCAGTCGAGATGCGCCTGTGAATGCGTTAACGCGTGTGCAACAAAAAACCTTATACCGTGTCATCGAAGGGGAAGCAGAGCCCGCTGAGTGTCGGGCTATTTTGGCGATTTTGACCAAGCTGCTCACACTCAAGCACAATGGGCTAGCCCCGTGGATTCTCATGGACGAATACGACACCCCCATGTTGGAGGCGTATCACTATGGTTATTACGATCACATGCGCGATCTCATTCGAGGGCTGTTGGGGCAGTGTCTCAAAGACAATCCTGATCCCATGCAACCGGGCACATTTTTGCACAAGGCGGTTATTACCGGCATTGTTCGTGTGGCTAAGGAAGATATCTTTTCAGACCTCAACAACCTGGGAGTGTACGGCATATTAGAAGACCGCTTCTCCCCCTGTTTTGGCTTTACCGAGCCTGAGGTGAGGCAGCTGCTTGCGGCGCGGAAATTGGCAAATCGCTTTGACGACGTGCGTGCATGGTACGATGGTTATCGTATTGGCGCAGACAAACCTGTAACAATTTACAATCCTTGGTCTCTGACAAGCTATTTGGCCAATCCTACTGACACTCCAAGGCCTTACTGGGTTAACACCAGCAGCAATGAGTTGGTGCACTCTATGGTTGAAACCAGAAGCAATCCACAAGACAAGGCCGACGTGGAAACTTTGTTGCTGGGCGGCACGATCAAAAAAGATCTCTCCAACAGTTTGGCACTGCGAGACCTGCCCAATCTCTCTCATGCCCTATGGAACATTTTGCTGACGAGCGGATATGTGACAGCTGCACATGCAATGGGAGGAACCATCGGTTCTGAGGCGGTTTTGCGCATTCCCAATCAAGAAGTTCGGATTGCTTACGGACGCTTGGCGCTGCGTTGGTTTAGCGAGAAATCCCCCGACTTTCTGCCCAATATGTTGCGAAGTTTGGAAGAGGGAGAGGTAGAAATCTTTGCCCAAGAGTTAAGCACCTTCGCTCAAGGAAGTTTGAGCTATTTTGACTTTGCTACTTCCCAACCCGAGCGGGTGTATCACGCTTTAATGGTTGGGTTGGTTGCCGGTTTGAGCGGAAGATACCGCATCCGTTCTAACCGCGAAAGTGGCGCTGGGCGGCCCGACTTGCTGCTCATTCCCTACGATGCCAAAAAACTCGGCATTGTCATGGAGTTTAAGGTGGTCGATTCTGAAGACAAGCTGCAACAAGCCGCCCAAACGGCACTGGAGCAAATTTTGCAAAAAGATTATGCGGATGAGTTTGGGGATGACAAAAAGAGCCCACCGCCTCTCGTTTTTGGCATAGCCTTCGCGGGTAAACAGGTCCAGGTCAAGCACAAACGCTTGGCCTGAGACTTGCTTTGGAATTTGCAATTTTTTATGAAAGAGTCTGCCACGCACAGGCTTGACGGTAGGGCGTGTGGGCTTCGTTTTCTAATGCAGGATCACGCCGCAAAATCTCTTGAGCCAATTGGCGTGAGGGTTCGATGAGGTCTGCATGAGAAATCAAATTGCAAAAGCGAAACAGAGGGACTCCCGACTGACGCTTGCCCAAAAAATCTCCAGGTCCCCGTGCCATCAAATCTGCTTGGGCAATGTGAAACCCATCGTTGCTTTTTGTCAATACTTGCAGCCGCTTATAGGCCACCTGACCTAATCCTTGCGGAGCCACAAGAAGACACTCACTGGCCGTTTTTCCACGCCCTACACGACCACGCAATTGATGCAATTGCGACAGGCCAAACCGTTGAGCATGCATCACAACCATGCAACTGGCCTTCGGAACATCCACACCCACCTCGATAACGGTCGTAGATACCAACACGCGCACAGTTCCCGAAACAAAAGCACGCATAGCTTCTTGCTTTTGTGCGGACGTCATGCGCCCGTGCAACAACACAACTGCATCGTCTCCTAACTGTTGACGCAGCGCTTCGTACCCCTGTTTGGCACCCTCTAAATCGAGCTTTTCCGATTCATCAATGAGAGGGTAAACCACGTAGGCTTGGCGATGATGTTGATCAATCCAGGCGGCCAACCGGAGTGCCTCGGCAGAAGGGTCACCACGAATAACACGGGTAACAACGGCTTTGCGGCCTGCAGGCATCGTGCGCAACGTGGAAATGTTCATGTTGCCATACAAGGTTAAAGCCAAGCTGCGAGGGATGGGTGTGGCAGTCATCACCAACAAATGGGGTACACAGGCATTTTTCGCCCCTTTTTGCCGCAAACGGCTGCGTTGATCCACGCCAAAACGGTGCTGTTCGTCAACAACACACAGCCCCAACCGTGCAAATTCCACATCTTCACTCAGCAACGCATGGGTCCCCACAGCCACATGGGTAGTTTCTGTCTTGAGTTGCAAGATCCGTTCACGCCTTACCTTCCCCTTGATTTGGCCTGTTAACAAAACAACGCGCACACCTAAAGGCTCAAGCAACTGTGTCAAGCGTTTTGCATGTTGCTGGGCCAACACTTCTGTAGGTGCCATCACGGCACACTGCAACTTGTGTTGCACCGCATGCAAACAGGCCGCGGCCGCAACAGCCGTTTTACCAGCTCCCACGTCTCCATGCAGTAGTCGTGTCATGGGGGTATCTTGAGACATATCTGTAACAATCTCTTTTAAAGCCTTCAGTTGACAAGGTGTAGGCTCGTAAGGAAAAAACATCTTATATAATCCACGAACGCCTTGTTTGATGGGGGGGCAATGCCAGTGCTCGTTGGCTTTTTTCTTGTTTTTCATGCAGCTTTTTAGATAGCCGACCCAGACCAATTTGCAGCCCCAAAAGCTCGTCAAACGCCACGCGACGATGTGCAGGAGTCTGTTTGCTGTGTAATTTTTTCCACTCCTGAGCACCCATATCACAAGAAGGGCTATGTAAATAGGTGTAGGTTTCATGAAGCTTTGCTAAGCAATGATTTGACTGCAGGGGTTCAGAAACAGGATCGGTAATTGGGTGTTGCGATATAAAAGCAAGGGCTTGTTGCTGTAACCTTTGCCACTGCACGCTTGATAGACCGGCATGGGTTGGATACGTCACCTGTATTTTGTCCAGTTCTTGCCTTCGATCGCCACATAAAACACGTGGATGCACCATTTGCCACTGCCCTTGAAAGCGATTCACGACTCCTACAGCTGTGATGCAACGACCCACATGAAAACGATTATCTTTTTGAAAAAAGTGAAAAAACGTCAACTGCACGCCCCCAAATGTCCCTTGCAACGCCACTTGCAACCGTGGCCTTTTACCAGGAATACGCTGCACACAGATGACTTTGCCATACACGCTACAAAGTGCATCAGATTGCAACTCTTCTTGTTGCTGTACCACACGACAATGAGCGTACTCTCGAGGCAACACATGCAGGAGATCACGCAATGTAATGATTCCCTCTTCTGCCAAGGCCAGCAAGGTATCTTGAGAAAGGCCCTGCAAGCAGTTCACTTTACAAGATAGGGGATTGCCCAATGGCGGTGATGCCGGCACAGTCAGCTTCTGTTTAGGCTGGGTAGCCTCTTGCAATAATGCCAGCATGCCATCTACCCGTTGGCGCTTGTGGTGATTGGTCAGTGTGTCAAAATTTTTGGACAATTGATGCAATTGCTGCGACAAAGGGTCCGGCAGATCTTTGGTCAAACGTTTCAACGTGACATGCACTAATTGTTGCAAACCTGTCAAACGCCCTAAACACGCATAATCGTTTCGACGTGCAAACTGTAAGGCTGGCGACAACGTATTACACAGTTGCTGAATTGCAGCAGAAGGCACTGGTGTTACCCATAACAGACATCTATCACTTCATACTCCTTATCGCCCTTAGGAGCACGCCATTCAAAAACATCCCCCACTGATTTGCCAATGAGAGCACGGGCTAAAGGAGAGGATATGCTTAATTTTCGCTTGCTTAAATCGGCTTCGTCTTCGCCGACAATACTCCAGACATCTTCCTTGTCTGTCTCGCAATCCAACACCGTGACTGTGGCACCAAAAGTGATTTTATCTCCACTCAACTTGCTGGGATCAATCACTTGGCAACAGGCAATCTTGGTCTCTAACTCTCGAATGCGCCCCTCAACCAAACCTTGACGCTCTTTGGCGGCATCGTATTCTGCGTTCTCTGACAGATCACCATGAGCGCGAGCCTCTTCAATGGCACGAATCACCTGCGGACGAACCTCAGATTTCAGGTGCTTGAGCTCCTGCACCAAATTTTCATGACCCGCCGGCGTCATGGGAAAGGTTTTACTTTTTTTTGCAACGCTCATCCATCTACCTGAGTTATAAGCAAAGTTGAATACCCATCCTAAACAAAATGCATTCTAGAAAATTCTTGTCGATTTTGCAAAGGTCATGTACTGTTTTTTAAGCAATGAAATATGTAGGTGCCCACGTTAGTGCGTCTGGCGGCGTAGAAAATGCCCCCTGTAATGCCCATGCCATTGGTGCCAAGGCTTTTGCCCTGTTTGTGAAAAACCAACGACAATGGCATGCCAAGCCCCTCACACAAGCAAGCATCGACGCCTTTCGAGCAAACTGCCAAAAGCTAGGCTTCTCTCCCAAACAGATCTTACCGCACGACAGCTACCTCATTAACCTTGGGCATCCAGAAAAGGAGGCCCTTGAAAAATCACGCCGCGCCTTTTTAGATGAGATGCAACGGTGTGAGCAGCTGGGTTTAATCTATCTCAATTTTCATCCAGGAAGCCACCTGCGAAAACATTCAGAAGCAGATTGTTTAGCAACCATTGCAGAGTCTCTGAATTGGGCCCTGTCGCAAACAAAGACAGTAACGGCCGTGATTGAAAACACAGCAGGACAGGGCAGCAATCTCGGGTTTCGTTTTGAGCACTTGGCTACCATTATTGAGCAGGTACAAGACAAATCGCGTGTGGGAGTCTGTTTAGACACGTGCCACACATTTGCTGCCGGTTATGACCTGCGCACAGCAGAAAATTGCCAAGCAACCTTTGCCGAATTCGACAAAATTGTCGGGTTTAAATACCTGCGCGGCATGCACCTCAACGATTCAAAATCGGACTTTACCAGCCGTGTTGACCGCCATCACAGCTTAGGCCACGGCAAGCTGGGGCTAGCGGTGTTTGATTATATTATGAACGACAGCCGTTTCGACAACATTCCGATGGTGCTCGAAACCATTGACAGCACGCTATGGCCCCAGGAGATTCAGCTGCTTTATAACATGGCCAAGTCAGATAAATCTCCTCCAGCCTGATTGATGAAATCTAGTAGTCTACTCGCGTGACAATGAAAGTCTGGACATTTAGAAGAGACGGTAAAAGATCTGTCTTGCTACTAGGTAAATACGTAGAGTCTGTACATCACTGTGTGCTATTAAAGGTAAAGCTTTTTTGAACAGTAGTGGGCTTCTCAACAAGCGGAAACTTCTTTCTAGCAATGCTGGTTTCTATGCAGAGACGTAGAGGTGTGAAGTGAAGCGTATCTTTTACTGTACGGACTTCACGTGCGCGGCCTTGCATGTCGATGGTCCATTGTATGAGTACATTTCCTTTTACATTGCGATCTCTCTTTAAAGCAAGTTTATAGCACGTTTGTACATCGACCGTCACCTTTTTTAAGACACGATTAAGACGTCTACTAAATGCAGCATCCATTGGATATTGCTGTGAGGATGGCTGTATAATTGGGGCATTAGTTGCTTGCTTTTCGTTGTAATCAGCAGGATTTACATGCTTGCAGCCTCCCATCAGTAAAAGTGCCGCTTCAACAAACCATCTTCTTCTCATCGGTTACCCCCACGGCAAAACAAGACCCACAGCAAAAAACCTCCACGACCAAAAGGGACCTTGAGTGAACAACCAATCCACTCCCAATAGTGCATCTAGTTGAAGCCCAACGCGGCTTGATATGAAAAACTCTACGCTCATAAAAGAAGCTCCTATTAAGCCAAGTACCGTTGGATCTTCCAATACAAAC
Organism: Myxococcota bacterium; assembly: GCA_039030115.1. GTDB lineage: Bacteria > Myxococcota > UBA727 > UBA727 > JABDBI01 > JBCCEX01. The sequence continues at coordinate 9,094 of JBCCES010000003.1, read as the reverse complement.
ATCCCCACTGCTACATAAAAAGGCATCTGCCAAGCTACCTTATCATTGAGGGGAATGCGGGCACGTAGGATGGGTCCCGCGTGCAAAATGCCAACCATGCTGTCAAAGCTGTCAAATGCAAGAATGCCTCCTTGCAAATTGACACCAGCTACAAAGTGCTTATTAATAGGGAATTCCGCCGATGCCCCTAAGCGCAAGGGTAAAAAAGGAAAGATGCCCGCAACTCCAATCCCAAAATCTGCTGCTACTACGCTGCGGGCACGCAGAGCGGGGTTATGATGTTGAAACGCGACCCGATCCTTGCTGGAGTGGCCAAGAGACTGCTGCGCAACAGCAGGTTGACCAATACACAAAACCAGATATGCGAGCAGTGTGTAAGAACGTGCTTTTTTCACAGAATATTTTTATCAACAAGATTGTATTTTCTGCAAGCAGTGCAAATAACCGTGTAAGTAAACTGTTAGTACAGACTTCAACTGAAAACCCCCTTATCTCTGTGCGTCTTTTCGGATACTTGACAAAAAAATATGTGGGAATGTCACACGAGCCAAAGGATGGGTTTCTGCAAAAGCATCTGTCAAGACATGGCAAGACATACGCACAAAAGGGTAATATGGGCACATGTACATAAACCCTTAAAGCCAATGCCAAACAAAAAACAGCAAGACAAACCCATCTCCCATCGCGCTGATCTCATGAAAGCCTTTGAGCAGGTGATCATTCCTGAGTTGGAATGCAATGTTGTGCAATTGAACTGTGTGCGAGACATGAAATGGAAAGATGGCGTGCTCACGCTGCATGTCGTGCTACCGACCTTTGCCTTGGCCAGTGAAAAACAGGTGATGGCACAACTACACAAAGCCGCATTAGCTGTTCTGCCGTCGGGTGTGCAGGTGGAGATGAACGCCTATGCACAAGTAGAGCCTGCTGTGGGCCAAAGCCTGGTGCGCCCCGGTTACGCAGACGTGAAAAACATCATTTTAATTGGCTCTGGCAAGGGGGGGGTTGGCAAAAGTACTGTGACAGCTAACGTGGCTGCTGCATTGGCCAAACTGGGGTGTCGCGTGGGGTTGTTGGATGCCGACGTGTATGGTCCGTCAATTCCTACACTATTCGGTTTAAGCAAAGATCAGCATGTATCTGCCATGCAAGGCGAGGATGGCAAAACCAGTTGGATGATTCCGCCGCAACGCCACGACATCAAGCTAATGAGCATGGGTTTTTTGGTTGACACGCCCCAAGCTGTTGTGTGGCGCGGCCCTATGATTGCTTCGGCCTGCATGCAGATGTTCTATAATGTGGCCTGGGGGCAATTAGACTACCTTTTTGTGGATCTTCCTCCAGGCACAGGAGACATTCAGCTCACCATCGCCCAAAAAGTCATGGTGGCTGCTGCCGTGTTGGTGGCCACTCCGCAGCAACTTGCTTTAGCAGATGTCACACGTGCCAAAGCCATGTTAGATCGCTTGCACGTTCCTATATTGGGCCTGGTAGAAAACATGAGTTGTTTTGTGTGTGATCAATGCGACAAACGCCACGAAATTTTTCCCACTGGGGGCGCTAAGCAAGCTGCTCAAGATCTTGACGTGCCCTTTTTGGGTGACATCCCTTTGCAAAAAAGCGTGCGAGAGGGGAGCGACAACGGCCAACTCGAAGTGCTGCAGCAACCCTTGTCTGCTTCGGCGCAACAACTCACCCAATTGGCACGTGACATTGCCGTACGTTTAGCTAAAACCGCTTGGAAACGAAACAGTCGTGCAACACAGACGACTTCAAAACAAACGACCGCAAATCCTAACTAATCAGGAAACATAAAAAAACAAAAATGAGTAAAAAAAAGCTTCTGTTGTTACTGGTTGTTCCATGCGTTGCCATGGGAGCGCTGTGGACATGGATATCTAAAAATGCTTCTTTGCACGACGCTCCTCAAACTGCCCAAATTCTCACACAAAAAAATCAAAACTCCACTGTATCGGCTCCGCAAAATCCATTTGAGTATCGTGGCAAAGGCTCTCTGAGTGACGTTTCCAAATTTGTTGTTGACGCACATCACCTGCCCGGGATGACTTGGTTTCAAACGCAAAATGCACCGGTCGCCTTCGCACTGCTGGTGCCCGGCATGGGTAGCGATCCCAAAGTCATGGATGAGCTAGCCACCAAACTACAACACGATGGAATTGAAAGCTGTCGTCTTGTCTTAGGAGGACACCACGGAGGTCCCCGCGGAATGGTAAGCCCAAAAGCGTGGAAAAGCCAAATCCAGTCTGCTTATAAACTGGTAGAAAAGCGTGCAAAAAACAAACCTATTTACTACTTTGGCTACTCCATGGGCGGTACATTGGGCGTTCTCACCTTAAAAGAGAGCCATATGCGCATTGATAAAATGGTTCTGCTGGCTCCTGCCATTGCCTTCGATGCGACCATGTGGAGAGGCTTGCAAGCTGCAAAAAAACTTCATCACGCCACAAATGACAAAATACAATTGCAATTAGAGCGTTGGCTGGGAAACCTGTGGTATCAAACGCGGGATTTGGGCAGATGTCTCAAACTAGTTGACACATTTGATCAACAACAAACTGCCCACCATCCTGCTCACAACCCACCGCCCAGTGCTGTGACGCATCAGCACCCCTTTGCTGGTCACGTTCTTTCAGAGAAAAACCCCCAAGAGATCGGCAAAATTCTTTTTACCGCTTTTGCCATGATGATAGACGTCGCCAATCAACTCTCCTCGTCTTCCCGCAGCGCTACCAAACAACTGAACGTACCGACCCTGGTTATTGCTGGCGAAAAAGACACATTGGTTTCTCGCGCAAAAATGGGCCAGCTCAAACGCCAACTGAACCTGTCTGCTTGGCAATTCATTGACATTGCCAACGCAGCACACAGCGATACCCCAAAAGCAGCCTATGATCAAATTCAACAGCACTTGGGCTTGAAATAAATGCACGAGACACGCTACCATGACACGTTTGCAGCAAAAAAGGATATAAAACATGCCAATCAATAACCCAATGGATCGATTAGTTTCTTATTTAATGGACCAAGGAGTGAACTGGAGCATTATTTCCATGATTTTTGCCTCTACAGCCGTGGTGCGGGCTCTGATCATCCTTTTGCTATTTTGGCTCGTTGCTCGCATCATACAAAAAATGATCGTGCGCGTTGCTGCTAAACGCAGCGGGCCTGAACGGTCATTTGTTGAGCTTGTGGCAACAGGCATCAAAGTGATTGTGCTAGGCATAGGTTTCATCTCTGCTTGCGGCACTGTAGGCATCGACTTAAAAGGCATTGTTGCTGGTTTGGGTCTGACAGGATTTGCCATTGGTTTTGCGCTAAAGGATTTGGCGTCAAATTTAATGGGTGGTGTCATGTTGCTGTTTTATCGCCCCTTCAACCAAGGAGACCGTGTGGTATTAAACGGCCAAGAAGGTGTTGTAGAAAATGTGGATTTGCGCTACACCACCTTGCGTTGCGAAGGTGACAAACGGGTGCTCTTTCCTAACTCCGACTTGGTCAACAAAAAAGTCGAGGTGCTGCAAATCCATGAAAAGAAGAAATTATGAAGACTGTTTATCTTTGGACTGAGTAATTCCAAACTTTTTTTTCACCGCATCAATTTCTTCTTGTGTAGGCCACTTGCCTGTCTCAGCAGCTTTGCGCGCCAGATACATCTCTGCTTTTTGCACCGCGTCTACCTGTTTTGTAACGTCTTTGTCACCACTCACATAGGTCATATCTTTCATATTTTCTACCATTGTCAGGTAAGAATCCCGTGCTGCCTTGCGTTCGGCACTATTTGCTTCGCCCTGAAAATTCACACCTTTTTTCTCGTCTTTCAAAAAAGCATAGCCCAGTTGGTTAATCTGCACAGCGCTACTGACATCACCCGACTCGATCAACTTGCGTTGTGTCTCTCGATAGGAATCACCCGTAAACCCTGAAGCATCCGCTTGCTTCCTCGTGCCGGTACCAATATGCCCCCTATGCATCTTTTTCTGTTCTTGGTAGGCAGGTGCATCATTCTCTATATGGCGAGCTCGGCTGGTGCTGCCTCTTTTGTCGCCCGAGCCTTTATTGAGTACAGCAAACCCCACAGTGTGCTCCGATTCGTGGGTTTTACCGCTTACAGCCACGTCATGTTTTTTAGATAACCTACCCTGCTCTTTTTTCTTAAACCCATGCTTCCCCAAACCATAACGAAACTTGGAACTGGGAGAACTTGCACCAGTTTTTTTAGATGGCGTTGACGATGCAAAACCTGTTTTGCTCACTGAGGTTTTCTTTTGAAATTTGTTGAGCGGTGACTTGCGTTTGATGGATGTTAGGGGTTGTTTGCTTGGCCCCACTACAAGCTTGAGCCAGGCAAGGATTCGTGAAAAAAACATCATGTCGCCATTATAAACAAAAAGGCTCTGTATGAAATCCTTGACAAGCTCAACTGTTTCCATGTAAGAAAAATAACGAAGCACACACCAATGGTTTATCTGTACAAGATAGCCATCCCATATCATCCAAAAAGGAGCCTTGCCATGTTTAATGCCCGAATGCAACAACTGAACACATACGAAAATTTGGCCACTCAAGCCTGGGAAACGCAGGGGTATGATGGCGGTTTGCAGCCTCTGCATAAGGCTTTGGCCATTGCCCGAACACACTTAGGGAATAACCATCTACGCACAGCAGCACTTTGCGGTAAGCTCGGTTTATCATACCAAGCTTTGAATCGTCACAAAGAAGCTGTGCCTCTTTTAAAGGAATCGTTGGAAATTCTGCGCGTGAATCAAGCAGACGGCGACCCATTGGCAGGATACTTGTGCACAGCCTTGGGTTCCATCTACACAGATAAAAGAGACTACAAACAAGCAGAAGCATACCTGCGCAAAACCCTTCGCATTCGCCTCGCTACAGAGGGCAAATGGCACATCGAAACAGCTAGAGCCTACACCGCTTTGGGCTTTGTACTCAGTAGCAAGGGGGATGGCAACGACGCAACCGATATGATGAAACAGGCTTTGCATATTCGACGCAAACTCTTTGGCGAAACCCATGCCATCACCGCAAAGTCTTACCACAACCTAGGACTGACTTATGTAAACACTGGAAACAACCATGAAGCGATTTGCTACATACAAAAAGCTTTGTCTATTTATGCAAACGGTCAAGATATTGATGCCACACAAGTATCGCTTTGCTACATGACGTTGGGCACCGCTTATCTTAATGATGGGAATAGATATCAAGCCATGCAGGCAATGAAGGCATGTATTAAAGTCAACACGAGCCAGTTTGGACCCACAGACTCTATGACACAGGGAGTGCAAGGTCTGTTAGATAGCCTACAAAACCAACCGGAAACTCACAAATCTATGAAAATGAAAATTAACCGAAAGCCTAATTTTTTCGAGGATTAACATGTTCTAGACCACAGCGATACCAATGCCGGTATTTAAGTGTGTGACTGTTTCTCATGCCTCTGTTTTTTTTGTGAACGAAGATGAACGACATGACCATGCAACACCGAAACCTTATCGAAGATGAACAAAAAAAACAGAGGCATGAGAAACACCGCGTTAAAAGTTAAATCATCCTGGCGGCCATGTAAAGCAACGCCCTCCCAAAACGTGGGCATGCAAATGCAGTACCTCTTGGCCTGCTTGAGAACCAGTGTTCATCACAACCCGGTAACCAGAGCCATCCAAATTGTGACTTTGCACTACCTTTTGTATGCCCAACATCAACTGTGCTGAGACTTCGCTGTGTTGCGGCTGCAGCTGTGACAAAGAAGCAATATGTTGTTTAGGGATGACCAGTACATGAACTGGTGCAACAGGTTTGATATCGGCAAAAGCCAAGACGTGCTCACCGTTGTAACAAGTTTCCGCAGGAATTTTCCCATCAACAATACGGCAAAATAGGCAAGATTGGGACATGATTATTTTGCTTTTTTACCTATTGGCTTGCTTGCTCTTCTTGTCTGTTTCCAGCAACTTGTGCTACCAACAATCGTTGACAATGGGGACATTGTTCTACCATCTCTGCTTTAAAAACACGCAAAAACAGCTCCGGAGGAACCTTGCGCATACAGGCCTGGCAAATCTCTTGTTGAAGCAATGCAACCCCCTGACCACTGCGCTTACTTGCAATGCGCTCATAACGAGCAAACAAAGGTTTTGGCAGCTGCTTTTGTAGTGCATTGTGTCGATTTCGAAGCTCATCATATTGCTTCTGCATCTGTTGCATTTCATCCTTGACCTCCTCATGTTCTTGGGTCAAACGATTTTGCACATGACCCACATTGTCTTGGATCTGTTTAGCCTCTCCATCCAGTTCTTCTTTGTTTTGCATGCATTGCAGAACTTGGCTCTCCAGTTCTGAAATGAGACGTTTTTGAGAACCAATCTCTGACATGAGAGCTGCATACTCACGATCTCGACGCAGATCTTGCGCACGAACTTCCCACTTACGCAAATTCCCTTTTTCGATTTGCAGCTGACTTTCATGTTGCCTCTGTTGTTGAGCAACCTCAGCCTGTTTACTTGCAAGCGTATTTAACTTATGAGCATATTCTTGCTCCTCTTGTTGTGCTTGCTTTACCTTTACATTGAGCTGACCCATACTTCGTTGAATCTCAATGAGTTGAACATCTACTTTTCCCAATTCACGCAACAGATTTAATTGTTCACATACATCCATTTGTTTTTCCCAACTTAAAAGAGCCCTGCCCCTATGCAGTCCGACTCATCTCCTCACCATGGGCCTGGCAGGATTTGAACCTGCGCGCTTTCGGTTATAAGCCGAATGCTCTAACCCCTGAGCTACAGGCCCATCGCATTCCGTCTCTACTGTCACCATGCACTGCTTGGCCCCTATTTTCAACCACAGCCCTCATCTTCAGAAAAAGCAGACAGTTTACCTGAACGAGACACACCACGAAGCTTACGCAAAGCTTTTGCTTCGATTTGACGAATGCGCTCCCGTGTGACCTCAAAGTCTTGGCCCACCTCCTCCAAAGTATGTTCTGATTTCTCACCAATACCAAAACGCATACGCAACACCCTTTCTTCACGAGGAGTCAACGTGGCCAACACCTTGCGGGTTTGCTCACTAAGATTCATGTGCATAACAGCGTTGGAGGGACTGGTAGCTGTATTGTCTTCAATCAGTTCCCCCAGTGAACTTCCTCCTTCACTTTCATCACCAATAGGTGTTTCTAATGAAATGGGCTCCTTAGCAATTTTCAAAATGCGACGTACTTTCTCTTCAGACATCTCCATTTTTTCAGCGATTTCACCTGCAGTAGGCTCTCTACCCAACTGTTGAACCAAATAACGACTGACGCGCAACAATTTGTTAATGGTTTCGATCATATGGACCGGAATGCGTATTGTTCGAGCTTGATCTGCAATGGCACGGGTGATCGCTTGGCGAATCCACCACGTAGCATAGGTGGAAAATTTATAACCGCGGCGATATTCAAACTTATCAACAGCTTTCATCAACCCAATGTTGCCTTCCTGAATGAGATCTAAAAACTGCAAACCTCGATTCATATATCGTTTGGCAATGGACACCACTAACCTCAAATTTGCTTCAACGAGTTCATCTTTAGCTCGATTTGCCGTACGTTCTCCTTTTTGCACCCGTAAATACACCTGACGGAGGGTGGGTACATCCATGCCTGTCTCCTCTTCGATTCCCTTGACACGATGAGCAAACAAACAAATATTGTAATGCCACTGTTTCAACACCTGCTCATCCACTCGCCAGCGACTTGCCAACTCTTGTCGATTTTTCAGCTTTGGCTGCAAACGCAACGCATGCAATACTTCGTGCACTTCCTGCTGTGTTTGCCGCTGAATATTGACCAAACCAAACTCCATCCGCAAAATGCGGCGCGCTAACATTTTTAATCTTTGTACAAGGCGTTCAGTGAACTTTTTATTGAGATGTAAATCCTGAATTTGCTGCATCATTTTTTGACGCAAACCCACAAGACTTTTTTCGTACTCAGATACCTTATTGGCAGCTCCTCGCTTGGCAGCAGCCTGCTTCAAACGCTCTTGCTCCATAAAGCAATCCCGTAAATGAGCCAATTTCTCAGCAACCTGCAAAGTACGTTGTTTCACTTTTGGCTCATCAAATTCAATGGTTTGACCGTCCTCTCCAGGCTCATTTTCTTTAACAATTTCCTTCACACGAATCTGATCGGTACGAAGTAAACCTGCTAGTCCTAAAAGTTCATTTAAACAAACATCCGTTCGCAAAACGGCATCAAATACCTCTTTCTCCCCCTCTTCGATGCGTTGAGCAATCTTAATTTCACCATCTCGCGTTAACAAAGCCACAGCACCCATGCGTCGCAAATACATGCGGACTGGATCATCTTTGCGATCAAATTCATCCTCTGAAGCTTCCGCATCCGTTTCAGGAGCTTCCTCTTCCTCGTCTTCTCCTGATTGCAAGGATTCCACCGGGGAAAAATCTGTTTCTTGCTGGTTTCGAACGACATCAATATTTGCTTCTACCAGCAAAGCAATGACATCTTCCAACTGCTCCACCTGAATAAAATCTTCTGGTAAAAAATCATTGATTTCATCATATGTAATGTAATTACGACTACGCCCACGCTCGAGCAATTGTTGGTCTCGACGATCAAGGCCGCCAAGGAAATGGTCGAGCTGGCGCGTCCGGAGGTGTGGGATTACCTCGAAGAGGTCATCCAGGAGCACCCGGTGCTGCTGAACCGCGCACCCACGCTGCACCGCCTCGGCATCCAGGCCTTCGAGCCCGTACTGGTCGAAGGCAAGGCGATCAAGATCCACCCGCTGGTTTGCACCGCGTTCAACGCGGACTTTGACGGCGACCAGATGGCCGTGCACATTCCCCTCGGCGCCAAGGCGCAGATCGAGGCGATGGTGCTGATGCTGTCGACGAACAACGTCCTCAGTCCGGCCAACGGGATGCCGATCGTCAACCCGAGTCAGGACATCGTGCTCGGCTGGTACTACCTGACGCTCGAGCAGAAGCACTCCCGCGGCGCGGGGCGTCTCTTCTCCTCGACCGAAGAGGTCGTACTGGCCTACGAGGCCGG
>JBCCES010000002.1:0-19481 GCA_039030115.1 Myxococcota bacterium | reverse complement strand
CATCTACAACTCACTGTGACTCGCAGTGCAAACACACTTGACGAGTACGATCCCGACCGCGTCTTGGAGTCTGAAGAAAGGCACGACTATGACAACGAGGTTGCTGCAGACATTCCCACGACAACTTGGCGTCGTCGCAGAACCTGGCAGCCCAAGGGATCATGGCGAGTTGACGTGCTTCCCAACCCTGACGTCGAGGGTGAGGAGATGCACATCCCAGTTCCTCCTTGGAGCACTCGCCCGCCATTCGTGTACCCGCAGCAGTGGCTGGGGCTCTCAAGGCGAGAGAAAGCGCAGTTCCGTGCGCAGTGGAAAGAAACAGATCCTGAAGGCTATGCAAGACAGGATGAAAGAATCGCTACCAATCTTCGTCTTCGTGCCGAACGACGGGCTGCAGAAGCACATCATCCACCACTTCTACCTCCTACTGCAGAAACGCATCATCCACCACCTTTACATTTTACTGACCATTCAATTGGCTCTGTTTGGACTTTACTGGGCTTTAGGCAACAGCAACGTGGCACAAGAACTGGTTAAAAAAGTCCTGCTCGTAGGGGGATTGCACCTACTCATCAATCGCTATGCCTGGCTGGTAGGAAGCGTGCGGGCCTCCGTTGTGCAAGCCGGCATGGCAGGTGGATCCCAAGATTTCTCTCTACGGCAATTGCTCGATCCATCTTCCCTTGTCCACAAGGGATTCACTTTAACCGAAAAAGTGTGGGCCTCAGAAGCCTCTGTTCGTTGGTGGGCATTTAAAAATGGTGACCCCCTATTTGTACTGGCGTGGCTAACAGTGGCAGGCATTTTGCTTGCTCCCTTATGCATGGCCCTTCAAAGCGTACTCGTGGTGAGCGAATTTTATATTGTGAGCAGCCTGGCTGTATTATTACTGCCTTTTGGGCTGTTTACACCCACCGCAAGCATTGCCGATCGCAGCATGAGCATGCTGCTGCGAAGCGCTGTCAAGCTCATGGTATTTGCTTTTGTTGCCAGTGTGGTTTTTCCGCTGCTGCACTCTCTACAGTTTGCCCAAACAAATCCCACATTTCATCAAAGCTTCTTTCTCATGGCTACCTTAGCGGCGCTGGCTTTGTTGGTGTGTAAAGTCCCCACTATGGTGGCCACATTGATGGGTGAAAACTGGACCGTATTTGCCTACAGGAGAACACCATGAAAGGCATTTACAAACCCGAAGACAAACTGCAAACCCCATATGATCGCGCCAAGCACGTGTGGGATCAACGCATTGGATCAAGCAGGCAGCAAGCTGCCAACTGGCGCTTGGTGGCTTTTTGTCTCATTGCTGTTGTTCTTGTTTTAAGCACCGGTCTCGTGTACCTCAGCTCACAAGCTCAAGTGGTGCCCTATGTGGTGGAAGTGGAGGCATCGGGTCGCCCTCGAGAACCTGTACGTGTCGCGCCCGGCAACTACACCATGACCCAAGCTGCTGCACACTATTTTATTGGCACGTTTATTACCCAGGTTCGATCGCTGTCTAGCGACCCTGTGGTGGCCAAGCGCAACTGGTTGCAAGCTTACAACCTCGTTTCTCAAAAAGGGGCGACCATGCTCACAGGCTATCTGCGGCAACATGATCCCACCCAAGAACTGGGGCAAAAAACCCGTTCGGTGCACGTCGACATGATTCTGCCGTTATCCCCCAACACCTTTCAGAGCGAATGGACAGAGCAAGAGCATCACAAAAATGGACACATGACGAGCACCAAAAAGTACCAAGGTGTCTTTACGATGTTGCATCGACTACCAACCACACAACAAGAGCTCCAAAAAAATCCCTTGGGAGTTTACATCGATCACTTTTCTGTATCACCCAAAATCTCCGGAGGTCAAACATGACCGACAACATTTCGCTCACTGCCAACACATGCAAAGCCTTTGTCTGTGCCTCGCTCTGTTTTTTGACAACTGCAACAGCACACGCAACAAACAGCCACAATCAGCAGCAACTGTTTGGGACATTTCGTGTATACGACTGGAAACCTGGCAGTTTATATCAAATCAACACACGGATTAAACACATCACAAGCATCAACTTGCAGCCAGGAGAACATATTATTTCCACGGCTGCCGGCGGAACAACCAACTGGATTGTAGAACAGACTAAAAGCGGTCAGGGTCACGCTTTGCGAGAACACATTGTTATTAAACCTCGTCGCGCCGGACTGCACGACATTTTTTTCATTACAACAAATCGACGCACCTATCACCTGGAAATTCGCTCTGGAGCACGCAATGCCGACTACACCGCAGCTGTGTCTTGGAAATATTCAGATGACTGGGGAAAAAAGCCAAAAAAAAACCCGGAAAAGGAGACCCCTCTATCTGGCCTACAAACAGATAGATTGAATTTTAACTATCATTTCGTGGTACAACGCCAACCTCCTTGGATGCCTCTGCGCGTATTTGATGACGGAAACAAAACATACATTGAATTTCCCGAACAGCTCAAAGCACGCCAAGCACCGGCTCTGTTTGAATTGTCGGACGATGGTCAAAAGCATGTGATCAATTATCGCGTGTTTGGATCGTTTTACATCGTCGATCGATTGGTAGACACAGCCCAACTGCAGGTAGGTGAACGAGATTCCGAAACCGTAGGCATCGAGCGAGACTGGTGACACATGCAAAACAAGCAGCACGGCACACACCCCGTACGTCAGCTGAACCGCAAAGCCATCCGCTTGTGTTTGTTGGGCATTTTAGGACTGTTTGGCCTTGTTGTGGTTTTCATCCCATCGTCTCGTTCTCAATCCAAAGACAACGAGCAAACCCCACCAAACCAATCCAATACGGCTGTCGATCGAAACATACCAGGCTTTTTGAAAAACTTGCCCGATGCGTATCCTGCTGCACCCAGGTTTCAAGAACCACCTGCCGTGGTTCCTGCTTTGCCTGTAGAGGCAAAGCGAAAGTCAAAAAGCCAAAGATCGCAAAAAAAGAGCAAGGCAAATATTCAGGCAGTCAAAGTAAAACAGACAGGACTGTTTTTTCCTGGTGCCAGTCGCTTCATGGGCCATTCACCTGGCGCCTCTTTTGCAAATACAAATCATGCCCAACGCAAACAGACTAAAAAAACAAAGCAGCCTCAACGTGCCGCGACCCAACCACTTGTTCGGACACAGCAACATCCCTCTTTTCAGATAAATCCTTTCGGACAACAGCAAACCATCCCCATGCCTGAGTCTTTGCCAGCACACCTGGTGCCCTTGGCTAACGAAAACACAGTACACGGCAATCGCGACCCCAACGGCCATGTGCAAAAACATCTGTTTTTAGGAGAAAAAGACAACAGCATTCGCATCTTGCAACCTTCACCAGGCAAATACGCCATTATGGAAGGGTCGTTTTTGCCTGCCGTGCTAGAAACCCACATCAACAGTGACTTACCAGGGCCTATTAAAGCCCGTATCAAAGAAAATGTCTACGACACCAAAACAGGGCAGCATTTACTAATCCCCCAAGGGTCTACGCTCATTGGAGAATACAATTCCGTTGTTGGTCACACCCAACAGCGTGCTCAAGTGGTGTGGTCAAGACTCATTTTGCCCAACACACGCTCGGTCAACTTGATGCGCATGCCAGCAGTGGATGCCACGGGCAGCAGTGGCAAAAAAGCCAAGGTGAATAACCACTACAACAAACTCATGTCAAGCATTTTGATCACAAGTCTCATGACTGCAGGAGCATCCCACATGGCAAACAAAGTAGGTGGTAAAGAGACTTTTGCACAAAACCTTGGAAACAATTTGAACGATTACATCCAGCAGGCTGGCCAGCAAATTGTTCAACGCAATCTGGCCTCTCAACCTACCCTTGAAGTAGAACAAGGCGCCCCTTTGCAGGTGTTTGCCACAGCGGATTTGTTGCTTGTGCCTTATGAATATTGAAGGAAAACCGAGGTTCAGTTTGCCAAACAAACGTGTCATCATGATGGTATGCAAGAGAGACAACAATACAAAATGCGGGTCATCAACCCGATAGGGCCGCTGCCTGGTGGCATCGACAGTTTTGCGCGAGTTATGCACGAAGGGCACTGCTGGGTTGACAAAAGCCAGCTGATTGACGACGTGCTGCATTGTGACAAAAATGTCATGCTTATTACCCGGCCCAGGCGGTTTGGCAAAACCATTAACCTCAGCATGTTGCGTTATTTTTTTGACAATGCCCCGCCATCACCGCCCTTTCAAGAGATGGATTTGCTCTCTCACTTCAACAAGTTGCTGATTGCTCAACAGCAACAGACCATACAACATCAAGGCAAATATCCGGTGATTCATATGTCATTTAAAGACGTGAAAAAACCCACATGGGAAACTGCTTTCAACGCGTTGCAAGATGCCATTTATCAAGAAATAGATCGCCACAAAGAGCTACGGCAATTTGACATCGAGGGCTTTGGCGAGAACGACCGACGGAAGTGGCAACGCATTTTAGAACATCGACCTCAAGAGGGTGACTGGGAAGATTGCCTGGTGTTGATGTGCAAATTGCTCACACTTCATCATAAGCAACCCGCGTGGATTTTGCTCGATGAGTATGATCGGCCCATTCACCAAGCTTACGTGGTCAGTAAAAAACGCAACGAAGATCTCAACGACGATGACTCCTACTACGGCAAGATGATTCTCTTCATGCGGGGATTTTTAGGGCAAGCCCTCAAAGGAAACGATTTCCTGTTTCGCGCTGTGATCACGGGTATTTTGCGTGTGGCTAAAGAGGACATCTTTTCGGGCGTCAATAACTTGGGTGTGTACGGCGTGCTAGATGATCGCTTCGCAACACACTTTGGCTTTACCCAAACCGAAGTGGATGAGCTGTTGGGCAAACGTAACCTCAAGCACCGCACCCAGTTAGTACGCCATTGGTATGACGGCTACTGCTTTGGCGAAGATCAACCCATCTCCCTTTACAACCCGTGGTCTGTCATTAGTTACCTGGGCAATCCTTCGGACAATCCCAAAGCCTACTGGGTGAACACAGGGGGGTTAGACCTGCTGCAAAGCTTGGCCCACAAAAACAACCCTCAAGACCGCAATGCTATGCAAACCTTGCTTTCGGGCGGCAGCATTGAAAAAGACGTGTCCGATAGTATGCCCCTGCGCGAGCTGGAAGATTGGAAAAGTGTTTTGTACAGCATGCTGCTCACCAGCGGCTATGTTACAGCTGCAAGCATTCGTGATGGGATTTTGGGTAGATTTGTGCACTTGCGGGTTCCCAACACAGAAGTGCGCAAAGTGTTTCAGCGCCTGGTGGCAAGTTGGTTTCACAACGCCCCCACCAACGCTTTGTTAACTGCATTGCGCCAAGGCAAGCCAGAAGAATTTGCCCGTCAGTTAGACCTGTTTGCCCGTGCTAGCTTAAGTTACTTTGACATTCAACCCGACGAACCGGAATGGGTGTACCACATCTTATTGCTGGGCATTTTGTCTCATGTGGTAGACGACTACAGGGTGCGCAGTAACCGGGAAAGTGGCCATGGACGCTCAGATATTTCCATGATTCCCGTGGATTTGAACTTGCCAGGAGTCATCATGGAATTCAAACAGGCTAGCAGTCAGCAGGAACTTGAACAGGCAGCACAAAAGGCCTTGGCCCAAATGCAAGCCAAAGACTACAGCGCCGACTTTGTGGATCACCCTCCCAAGGGAATCTTACAATTGGGAATTGGCTTTTGCGGCAAACATACAGTGGTTTGCCATCAACTTCTTGCCTAAACTCTACGCCCCTGTCACCTTGGCAATAATCTCTTCTGCAATGCTGTGTGGAACAGGTTCGTAGCAATCAAATTCCATGGTGTAGCTGGCTCTTCCTTGGGTTTTAGAGCGCAGATCGTTTGCATAGCCAAACATCTGGGCTAGCGGCACCTTGGCTTGAACGACTTTCATGCCATGGCGATCGGTCATAGAAGCGACGCGGCCTCTGCGACTGTTGAGGTCACCAATGACGGTTCCCATCCACTCTTCGGGGGTGATGACTTCGGCCTCCATCATGGGTTCAAGCAAAATGGGTTTGGCCTTTTTGCCCCCCTCTTTGACCGCTTTGGAACCTGCAATTTTAAACGCCATCTCGCTTGAATCGACATCGTGGTAACTACCGTCGTACAGCGTGGCCTTAATGTCCACCACGGGGTAGCCCGCGCGAATGCCGTGGTCTAAAGCCTCTTCAACGCCTTTTTTTACTGCAGGAATGTACTCTTTTGGCACAACTCCTCCGGTAATGGCATTGCAAAACTCAAAACCTTCACCGGGTTGTCTGGGTTCTAACCGAATCCATACATGTCCATATTGACCACGACCACCACTTTGGCGAATGTATTTGGTCTCTTGTTCAACCGTGGCGGTAATGGTCTCACGATAAGCCACTTGAGGCTGACCCACGGTTGCTTCAACGTCAAATTCCCGTTTGAGACGATCCACAACAATTTCCAAGTGCAGCTCGCCCATACCAGCAATGGTGGTTTGTGCAGTCTCTTCGTCCACACGCACACGCAATGATGGGTCTTCACTGCCCAACTTGCCCAATGCCACAGACATTTTTTCCTGATCGGCTTTGGTCTTTGGCTCAATGGCCAACGTCACCACGGCTGGAGGAACATCCATGGACTCCAACACAATGGGGTTGTTCGGGTCACACAACGAATCTCCCGTGGTGGCTTCAATGCCGATGGCTGCGGCAATGCCTCCTGCGTATACCTGTTCAATGTCTTCGCGCTTATCTGCAAACATGCGCAGCAATCGACCAATGCGCACCTTTTTACCGCTGCGCACGTTCAGCAGCGTCATCCCCTTTTGCAACACCCCAGAGTAAACACGCAAAAACGTCAGTTGGCCATATTTGTCGTGAATGATTTTAAAGGCCAAAGCTGCCAACGGCTCGTCGTCAGACGCTTTGCGTTGAATGGACTCCTCTTTGCCGGGCAAAACACCGTTGACGGGAGGAATGTCCAAAGGCGACGGCAGCAAATCAATGACAGAATCCAACAAGAACTGCACACCCTTGTTTTTAAAGGCCGAACCACAAAACGTCGGAATGATTTGAGCACCGATGGTTCCTTTACGCAAAGCTGCCACAATGCGCTCCTCAGTGATTTTTTCGCCCCCGTCTCCTCCCTCCAGGTAGATTTCCGCAAAATCGTCATCGCAATCAGCACACGCTTCCAACAAGCTTTCTCGATACGCATCGGCTTTTGCCTGCATGTCACCGGGAATATCAACCAGCTCGTATTTGGCGCCTAGAGAATCATCGTTCCAGACAATGGCCTTCATACGAAGAAGATCGATAATGCCCTTAAAATCTGCTTCAGCGCCCAAAGGCAGTGCAATCACACACGGTCGAGCTTGCAGACGCTCGCGGATCATATCCACACAGCGATAAAAATCGGCTCCTGTTCGATCGAGCTTGTTGACAAAGCACATGCGGGGTACACCATAGCGATCGGCCTGGCGCCAAACAGTTTCTGATTGTGGCTCAACCCCAGCCACGCCATCAAACACCACAACGGCCCCGTCTAGCACACGCATCGAACGCTCGACTTCAATGGTAAAATCGACGTGCCCGGGGGTATCGATGAGATTGATACGATGAGCAGGCGACTTGGGATCTTCACGACGATGCCATGAACAAGAGACAGCTGCCGATGTGATGGTGATCCCCCGCTCACGCTCTTGGGCCATGTAATCGGTAACTGCAGCTCCTTCGTGTACTTCACCAATCTTGTGGCTCAAGCCGGTGTAGTACAAAATGCGCTCAGTCGTTGTTGTTTTACCTGCGTCAATGTGGGCAACAATGCCCATATTGCGAATACGCTCCAGTGGAACATCCCGTGACATCTATTTTACCTTTTACCAAAACGATAATGCGCAAAAGCCTTATTTGCTTCTGCCATACGATGGGTATCATCTTTTTTCTTGCAAGCAGCTCCTTGGCCTGCGTAAGCATCTAGCAATTCCCCTGCCAAACGCTGCTTCATGTCTCGTTCACCACGCTTTTTAGCACAGTCCCTCAACCAACGATAAGCTAAAGCAAAGCGACGATCCGCAGCAACTTCGGTGGGGACCTGGTAATTGGCACCCCCCACTCGCCGTGGACGAACTTCCACCGCAGGTTTCACATTTTCTAACGCCTGCTCAAAAACTTTCAAGGGAGATTCCTTCCCTTGTTTTTCCATCAAGACAAAGGCCCCATACACCACAGATTCTGCAGTGGATTTTTTACCGCCTATCATCAATACGTTAATGAATTTGGCTAAACGCTTGCTACCAAACTTTGGGTCGGCCACCATAGGCCGTTTTGCTGAAATACGCCGTCGAGACATGTGAATAGATTCCTAACTTACTTTCCTTTTTTAGCTCCATAACGAGAACGGGCTTTCTTACGCTTTTCCACTGCAGCACAGTCACCGCGCCCCCGAATAATCCTGTAACGCAAACCAGGCAGATCCTTGGGGCCACCCCCTTGAATGTGCACCATGGAGTGCTCTTGCAAATTGTGTCCCTCACCTGGAATGTAAGTCGTCACTTCGATGCCCGTTGTCAAACGAACACGAGCAACCTTACGCAAAGCGGAGTTGGGCTTTTTAGGCGTGACGGTATACACACGCGTGCAGACCCCCCGCTTTTGGGGACAACCCCGCAAGTTAGGGACTTTGTTTTTCTTCACCTTGTTGCGTCGCCCTTTGCGAACCAACTGACTAATTGTTGGCATGCTGACTCCAATTTTTCAAATGCATTCTCTTGTTTTAGCCTATGAGCTTGTTTTGTCAAGAGCCTTGCACCACCACCAAGCCTATGAGAATCTCATCAATAGGTTGCCTCCCAATATCGTTGCGACGACGGGACAACAAGGAGTCAAACATGTCAAACAACATACGGCAAGTTGCAATTATTGGATCGGGTCCAGCAGGATGGACAGCAGCTCTTTATACGGCGCGAGCCACCTTACACCCCATTGTGTTCACAGGTTCAGCTCCCCAAGTGCCGGGCGGTCAACTCATGATGACATCGGACGTGGAAAATTACCCCGGCTTTCCACAGGGCATTTTAGGACCTCAACTCATGGAGCTGTTTCAGAATCAAGCAGTGCGTTTTGGCACTCAAGTGCGACAACACAACGTTGTTAAAGTGGACTTCTCACAGGCTCCCTATCGATTGGTAGATAGCGAGGGCAAAGAGACACTTGCACGGTGCGTTATTCTTGCAACGGGTGCCAGTGCAAAACTCATTGGGATCCCCAAAGAAAAAGAGCTCATGGCTGCAGGCGGTGGGGTGTCTGCTTGTGCTACATGCGATGGTGCCTTTTATAAGGGGGTAGACGTCGCCGTCGTCGGTGGCGGAGACAGCGCGATGGAAGAAGCTCTGTTTTTAACCCGCTTCGCCTCAAGCGTTACCATTGTGCACCGTCGTGAAGAATTCCGTGCCAGCCGTATTATGCTGGAGCGTGCACGCGCCAATTCTAAAATCTCTTGGCAACTTAACCAAGTTGTAACTCAACTGATAACAACAAAACAAAAAAACAGAGAAGAATTGGTCGGACTCCAACTGCAACACACCTCCACACAAAAACAGACCGAACTGACTTGTGCAGGTCTCTTTGTAGCCATTGGACACCAACCCAATACACACCTGTTTTCTGATCAACTCGACTCGGACGAACTGGGTTATATCCGTACACAAGGAAACAGTTGCCGCACCAATATACCGGGTGTATTTGCTTGTGGTGACGTCCAAGACAGAATGTATCGTCAAGCTGTCACAGCGGCTGGCTCCGGTTGCATGGCAGCCATTGACGCAGAGCGTTTCTTGGAAAGCCAATAAGAATATGTTAAAATCGGGCTAGGTTTAAGGATTTGTTGGGTAGAGATGAGGATGCACAAGCATGTCAAGAGAAATCATCGTCAACGCGAATTTACAAGAAGAGATTCGCATCGCCATTTTGGAAAACAACAAGCTCGTTGATCTGGACATCGAAAGCCAGGGTCGAGCAAAACGCAAAGGAAATATCTATAAAGGCATCATTTCCAACGTGGAAGACAGCCTAGAAGCCGCCTTTGTAGACATTGGAGAAGAGCGACAAGCGTTTCTCCCTTTTTCTGAGATACGCTCTGACATTATCCCTTCTAGTGACCCCAGCTCCGACCGCAAAGCGAGCATCTCAAAATCTCTCTTTACAGGACAAGAAATTATCATCCAAGTGACAAAAGATGGTATCGGAAACAAAGGTTCTGCTGTTTCTACATATCTTTCCATTCCAGGCCGCTATGTGGTGTTAATGCATTCGGGAGATCGAAGAGGAGGCATCTCACGCAAAATTGCCAGCGAGACTGCCCGAAAAACAGCTCGAGAAGCTCTTTCGCATTTTCAAATGCCTTCTGGAATGGCAGCCATCATTCGCACGGCTGGAGTTGATGCAAGCCAAGAGCATATTATCCGAGATTTTCAATCCTTGTGTAAAACATGGACCCGCATCAGCGAAAGTGCCAAACTGGGTCGCGCTCCAACGCTGTTGCACCGAGAACCCGATCTCATTGTACGCACCATTCGAGATTACTTTTCGCCAAATGTGAAACGCATTGTCATCGATAGCCAAGAGGAATACGAAGACGCGCAAGCTCACTTTCAAGAGCACATGCCTGATTTGGTGAGTTTGTTGGAACATCACCAACGCAAAGAGCCTATTTTTCAGCACTACGGCATTGAGCAAACAATTGAAAAATTGTACGAGCGAGAAGTCAAACTTCCCTCAGGAGGTTACATTATCATCGAGCAAACAGAAGCTTTGGTTTCTGTAGATGTTAATTCTGGCAAATCCACAGCAGAAACAGATCACGAAGCAACTGTTTATAAAACCAATCTAGAAGCCATTGAAGAGGTTGCTTGCCAACTTCGTTTACGGGACTTAGGGGGAATCATTGTCTTAGATCTGATCGACATGGCCTCTCTACAACACAAACGCGAGATTGAAAAACGTCTGTCTATATGTGCACGCATGGACAAAGCCCGAATCAAAATCGGTCGTATCAGTGAAAATGGCACCATTGAACTCACCCGGCAACGCCTGCGACAATCTCATCGCCTCATTAGCCACGTCCCCTGCGAACACTGTAAAGGCACAGGCCGTGTTCGTGATGCGGAAGGGTTGGCTTTTGCAGCTCTACGACGCATGAGTGGTTATTTAGCTCGTAAACGTGTCCCACTGGCTAAACTAAGCATTTGCCTGCCCCCCTGTGTAGCTACGGTTCTCAACAACCAGAAACGACGTGAACTTGTTCGCTTATGCGATGCTCACAATCTAGACCTTCATGTATTGGGAGATCCCCATTTACAAGAAGGAGACATGGAATTTAAAGAAGAGCGAAGAGGACAAGCTGGCTTGTCTGCAGCTAAACAAGCCCAACCCTGGCGTGGCCAAAACAACTCCTCTCGATCCAAAGCAAACTTTTCCCGAGCAAGAAAACGGGCTCATAAACCACCTGCCGGATCCGCTGCTGCAAAGACACTTGAGCTTGGACCTGCGCCAACATTGTTAGACATACCCCCTCAACAAAACGTGGAGATACCACACAATGCAGTTGCTCAGCATTTCGACGATCCACTAGAAGAAGCTCTTTTTGGATACACAACGCAGGAGTAGACACAATGGAAACAATCATCGTAGGAATCGGTTTTGTACTAGCAACCGCCTACGCGATTATCTGCAGCATGCAAATCAATCAACTGCGTAAACAACTGAAGGAATCGCCTAAATCGCATACACAAACACCTTCTATTTCTGGCAATACACCCGCATCACCGCAAACAACTCAACCCAAGCCAGAGGCCGCACCTATCGCTGAAACAAGCTCGTTATCCAGTGAGCAAGCTGCAGAAAACAAAAAGCTACGCCAACAAGTTCAAGCCCTCACGCAACAACTGCAGACACTGCAGCAAAAAAACCCTAAACAAAACGACGATCTCATCAACGAACAAAAAGCTCGCATTAACGAACTGTCTAAGCAACTGGAAACCGCCGTGCAACAACAAAAACAGCAGCAAGAACAACAAAAAGAGCTGCCCGTGGATCTTCAAAAGCTGCCTCAACACGTTTTGCCAGAGCTAGCACGCGTGTATCGCAAAGCCCAACACAACGAACAACTCCTTGCCCTCACCCGTAGCAAACTACAAATAGCACAGGAAAAAAACAACGAACTTCAAAAACGCTACTTTTCTGTATGCCGTGAACTGGCAATGCATTCAACGCAACCAGAAGACTCTGTTGCACCTCAAGAGTCTGACCAAACCAATGCAGAACAAACACAGGCATCTAGCTCAGACAACAAGCCCTCGGACGTAGACAAAAAACAAAGCAAGGATACCGACACAAACAAAGATAAAGCACAAGTATCTAGCCCGGACAACAAGCCCTCGGACATAGACAAAAAACAAAACAAAGATACCGACACAAACAAAGACAAAACACAAGCATCTAGTCCAGATAACAAGCCCTCGGACGTAGACAAAAAACAAAATGAAAATGCTGACAACGTTACAAACGAGCAAGTAGCACAACCTAGCCCGCAGCAGGAACAAGTTGCTACCCATGAAAAGTAATAGCCCAAGCAACACCACAAGAGCTACCCCAAAGCACTTACAACACCTGCAAGAAGGTTTTTTGGCTTTTCTCAGCGCAGAAAAGGGTTTAAGTATTCGCAGTACACAAGCATACGTTGCAGATGTCAAACGATTTCTTCTCTTTTTGCAAAAATGCAAAATCCATCGCATATGCCAAGTTTCGCAGCAACACATCAACAACCATTTGGTGCAACTACACCAACAAGGCTTGTCAACACGAAGTTGCAACCGACACCTGTCTGCTCTTAAGCAGTTTTTCAGTTGGCTCGTGCGTCAAGAGCAACTGCCTACAAATCCTGTGCAGTTTGTCGATAGACCTCGCTGCGTTTCTGGGCTACCCCACTTTTTGACCTTGCAACAAGTCGAACAGCTACTGGCAGCACCCAACCAAGCACAAGCAAAGGGTCTACGCGACTACGCCATGATGACTGTTCTATATGCCGCAGGCTTACGTGTATCCGAATTGGTCAGTCTACACACAGCTCAGTTAGACTTGACCCGCGGATTTGTCACAGTGCGAGGCAAGGGCAACAAACAGCGCTGTGTTCCCCTAGGACAACAAGCGATGTCAGCCGTGCAAACGTTTATTCAAGAGGCCAGAGCACAGTTACTTGATGGCAGAAACAGCCCTTACCTGTTTGTAGGTCGTCAAGGGAAGCCCTTGAGCCGACAGGCTTTTTGGAAATTGTTGCGTGACTATGCACAGCAAGCCGGTTTGGAAAAACCAATTTCTCCGCACCAGCTGCGCCACAGCTTTGCCACACATCTATTGGAAGGGGGCGCGGATTTGCGCAGCGTGCAGGCGATGCTCGGCCACGCGCATCTGTCTACCACCGAAATCTACACCCATGTTGATCGCGCCCGACTTCGGCGTGCCTATGACAACTACCATCCCCGCTCCCATTCTTCTTAGTCAGATAGAACCTGTCCCTGCTTTAAACAAAACAGACCATGGGGAAGCCGCAGCTTTGTATCTAGGTGTGTGGCGGTCATAAAGGTCTGCGCCTGACACGCGTGAACGAGGTGCAACAACCGTTGTGCATGGTTGCGGTCTAATTCACCCATGACATCGTCTAGCAACAACAAAGGGCAGCGCCCCCGGCAATGTGCCACAGCTTGTAAATGGGCCAGTTTAAGAGCGAGCACCACGCTGCGTGCCTGCCCCCGTGAAGCGACTTGCCGAACGGGCGCACCTGCCAAGCTCAAAGCAACATCGTCTAAATGCGGGCCACACAAAGTGCTTTTACGTTGCTTTTCTAGGGTCTGTTGACTTTGCAAGGTCTGGGCGAAATGCTGCTGTAAACATTGCACGCTCATAGAGGTTGCCTGCTGGGAATTGCCTAGGGGAATGTTGGTTTGGTATTGCATATGTACAGGCACTTGACTGTCAAAAATTGTGTGCAACGCTTCTTTCCATAGAGGAAGCCAGGTTTGCATAGCTTGCAAACGGATGTGTAGAATGTGGGATCCCGCTTCCACCAACACCTGGTTAAAAGGTTGCAAAACATCAGAGTTTACAAGAGGTTGCTTTAACAGGCGGTTGCGACTCGCAAGGGCTTTTTCGTATTGGCGATACCAATCTACATAGCTACTTTGCAGCCCATTGCATAGCTGATCCAGAGCTCTGCGCCGATGCGAAGCAGAGCCCAAAGCAATTCCCAAATCATCGGGAACAAACGAAACCAGTGCAACACGTTGCACCAGCTGAGCAAAACGCCGCATCACCTTGTCGTCTAAACGCAAGGTCTTTTTCCCTTCTGCAGTTAGCCCTACCTGCACTGCAAAGGGCGCCTGCCCCCCAAAACGGGCCGACGCACGGGCCCAATCATGGCCAAAGCCAATGAGCTCCGATGCACTGCCAATGTTACGTAGCGGCTTGCCACTGCAACACAATGCAATGGCCTCAAGCAGGTTGGTTTTGCCTTGAGCGTTATCACCGCAAAACAGATTCACCTGCTCATGCAAATGCACATCCACCTGTTGCAAATTGCGCACATGTTGCACAACCAGATGCTGCATCACGGCCCCAGATCCCTCCTGAGGCACATTGTAACGTCAAACGCTACACTGTGTTTGACGTAACCCTTTTACAGCCATGCCTTTGGCTTAGTTCACAGGCACCTGTGTACCGCTTCCATCTCCTTCGCTCTGCTCTTGATCAGGATCTTGCGTGGAGTTATCACTACCCACGACAGACATCTCCTGATGCTCAACACTTTCGAAGTATTTTCTTCTCTTTCCGTGAAACAGATCGTTCAAGAGGCCGCAGATTTTTGCTACTCTTTTAGGACCCGATGGTTTTGGTGGTGCACTACCATCCGGTGGCATTTGTGAAGAAGGCATGTTGGGCGGTGGAAATGGCATGTTTTCACCTGGTGTATTAGGTTGTAGAGGTGGCATCGTTTGAGGCTGATTCGGTTTGTTTTTATCTCGCCTCTCTTTCACTCTTTTGACCCTTTTCAGCAAACGTCGCAAATAATTTTTCTTCAGCTTTTGTCTGGGTTTGACTTTTCCATTCTCCACATCGTTGTCAGCTGAACAAATATGTTTTCTAATTTTTCTTAACTGCATTCTTAAAATAATCTTGCTCCTTGGGCTACATTCCTGGGCACCCTTTCGGTTTGCTATGGAAAACGTCATTTTCTTCAAGCCCCGTTTCGTCACGCATTTTTCGATCTCCTTTTCTTCTGTTTCAATCTCTGCTTCCAATTGTCCTTCGGTCAGGGTCCCATTCTCTATTGCAAGTTCTTCTTGTTCAATGCTCTTAAGCTCTGTCTCTTCTTCAAGCTTATCTTGCTGTTCTAACGCCGTTTGTTCCTCTTGCAGTGCACTAGCTACACCTTCTGCAGCTAACTGTGCTGTGTCAGCTAGATCTTCTGCACACCCCACCAGCAAAACGCAACATCCGCACAAACCACATAACCTTTTTCTCCATGAAAACACTCAGCACCCCCTTAACATCAGAACCTTTCAAACGTTATGAAAAAACAACAAACTTAAAAAAACTTTTATTTCTCCTACCACTCATCAAGGAGACAAACCTACAACGCTTTGTTCTAGGAGTTGCCAAAAACACATTCAGGAAATATAAAACTAGAGAAGGCAACAAAAGATCGAAACGTTATCATGGTGCGGGCCAAAACTTTTAAGGAAAACAAATGAAAAAGTTGTGGGTTAGTTATCTACTATGTTTAATATTTCCAGGAATGCACCGCATTTACTTGGACAAGTACTTTTCTGGCGTGCTCTACTTTTTCACGCTCGGCTTTTTTGGAATTGGCACGTTTATAGACCTCTTGCTGATGCCCACACTCGTGCAAGAAGCAAATGCAAAGTACGCTCTTAAAATGGGCATCATAAGTCATCAGGCCTACTCCCATTCTCAAGGTGAACTCGATCCGGATCTTCAATCAGAACTTCAAGATGAACTCTCTTTGCTATTTATACCTGCACGGTTTAGAAAACACCTTAGAAAATTGTACCGTATTTCCCATAAAGCAAATCACAGGGTTCAAAGACAACAAACAAACGTTCTTCAACAGATCTTACGCGCAGCTAATCGCCATGGCGGTACCATTACAGCACATGAAGTAGTTATGGAAACAGGCCTCATGCCACAAAAAGCAGAACAATACCTAGATCAACTGCTGGCCAAGGGATTCTGCACTGTAGATGCAGAAAAAAACGGCTGCATGGCCTACACATTCCGAGGTCTACGCCCCAAAAAGGCTGCTTCGTCTCACACAACCGCTGCTGTTGCAGAACCAGCTAACCCTTAGAAAATCGAGCGACTACACATATCGTGAACGACTCGCTGGAAAAAACACTGCGAGATATTAAGCAGCACATAGAAGAAATTCTGAACAAACATCTGCCACCAGCAACAACATGGCCTTGCAAGCTACACGAAGCCATGCGCTACACCGTTTTAGCAGGAGGCAAACGCATACGTCCTGCTTTGTGTTTGTTTGCGTGCGAAGCTTTAGGGGGCAAACCCAAAAACGTTTTACTACCTGCAGCCGCTGTGGAGTTGATTCATGTACAAAGCATGATCTTGGATGATTTGCCACAACTCGATAACGATTCTTTGCGGCGAGGAAAACCCTCTTGCCACATTGCTTTTGGAGAATCCACCGCTATTTTAGCAGCGCATGCTCTACATAGCTTGGCCTTCGCCTGGGCGGCTTCACAACACCCCCCTGCACCCCACGACCCTACCGCCTATGTACAACAGCTCGCCCTGGCCAGCGGTCATCAAGGCATTAGCGCAGGGGAATGGGAAGATCTGCAATGCGAAGGCAAGCAACCGCACCCTCACACAGTGCAACGCATTCACCTGCACAAAACCGCTGCTCTCATCTGTTGTGCGGTCTGCATAGGAAGCATAGCGGCAGGTGCAAATGCCACAACATTGCATGCCATGCACACATACGGCACCCAATTGGGGCTGGCTTTTCAAATTGTAGACGATGTTTTAGACGCCACCAGCACAGCGCAGCAGCTGGGGAAATCAGCCGGCATCGACAAGCAACGCAACAAAATGACCTACGTATCGTTATACGGTGTAGAAGGTGCCAAGAAGCAAGCCAAACAGTGCGTAGAGTCTGCACTGCAAGCCTTGCAACAGATTCAGGAGTTACGCTCTGATCATTTGCACAGCATTGCACGGGTCGTGTTGCAACGCGCATACTAATTTTTATGGAAAAGCCCTGCCCCGCCACAACACACATTCCCACACATGTTGCAGGACCCGTACACATAGAAAGCAACGCATGCCGCGGCGAAATTTGGGTTCCTTTAGCCACCTTTGAAACACCTCTCATTCCTTGCGTAAACCGCGGTGCAAAAGTTTCCCGTTTGTGCGGCGGCATTCGCGCCACAGTCATGAACGACAACATGACCCGCTCCATTGTGCTGCAAGCCCCAAGCAGCAGCCAAGCTGTTGCAGCATGGCAACAACTCAACGCCCACAAGCAACAAATTGCACAAGAGGTAGAATCCACCACACGATTCGGCAAGTTCGTTGATCTACATGGCGAAATTGTCGGAAATCTGTTATTTATCCGCTTGGCCATGTCCACCGGTGACGCCGCCGGTCACAACATGCTAACAGCAGCAGCAGACAAGCTCATGACATGGATATTGCAGCAATTTCCCTACCTGCAGTACATCTCCATTTCGGGAAACACCTGCAGTGATAAAAAAGTATCTGCCATCAACAGCATTTTAGGACGGGGCAAGTCCGTGGTCGCCGATCTGCTCATCTCCAGTAACATCTGTGAAGATGTGTTGCACACGACTGCACAGCGCATTGTGCATCTTCACCACAGCAAAAACCTCATGGGCAGCATTGCAGCAGGCAGCATACGCAGCGCCAACGCCCACTTTGCCAACATGCTTTTGGCCTTTTATCTAGCTACAGGTCAAGACGCAGCCAACATTATAGAAGGTTCGCAAGGCATTGTGCACGCTCAAGAACACGACGCCGATCTCTACTTTTCTGTAACCTTACCCAACCTCATTGTCGGCACTGTTGGCAATGGCAAGCACCTAGACTTTGCCCGCAAACACCTCGAACTGTTGGGCTGTAACCACCAAAACAAACCCCAAGCCAATGCCCAACGCCTCGCTGTTATTTGCGCAGCCACCGTACTATGCGGAGAACTGTCTTTGCTGGCCGCCCAAACCAATCCAGGCGAACTCATGCGGGCACACCGCCTACTAGAACGACGCAATACAAAAAAAATCCCAAAAAAGGTTGCCAAAACAATTTCATCCATATAGTGTGAAATTGTTAGGATATTCTCCTAACGGGAACATATACACTGGTCCCTTGCGTTTTGAGTAAAACGCAAGGTGGCCTTCTTCGTGTGAACGCACTCACCACTTCATTCAAAATACTTGCAACGCAATACAGTGGCCCATAACATAAACACAACTTGCTTTTTTTACCACTAAAACACTCAGGAGGGACTCGTGGATTTTAATGCATTGACACAGGGAGACATTTTAGATCTATCCATCATTGGGGTGTATCTACTCATTACACTCGCTGTCGGCAGTTGGTTTGGGCGTAAAGTCGACTCCATGAAAGAGGATGCGATTGGGAATCGTGACTTTGCAACGGCAATCGTCGTTATGACCATGATCGCAACGATTTTTGGAGCAGGGTCCACCCTTGGCCACTCGGAAAAAGCTTTCAGCCTTGGAATCACATACGCTGCTGCTAACCTTGGTTTCCCAATTGGGTGGTGGCTTGTGTCGCGTTACATCGCCCCCCGTATGGTACGCTTTCACAGTCAAAACATGTTGTCCGTAGGCGAAATGATGGGCAGTTTGTATGGTAAACCAGGACGAATCATTACAGGGATAGCAGCCACACTCAGTTGTACTGCAGTGTGTGGCGCTCAAATAGCTGCTTTGGGATATGTGTGCCACTATCTCTTAGGGATGCCCCAGGCTTACAGCATTTGGGCTGCCTGCGGCATTACGGCATTTTATTCAGGATTTGGCGGCATTCGCTCCGTAACAGCCACCGACGTGGTGCAATTTCTCGTCCTGCTTTGTGGCCTACCCCTTTTGTGCGACTACGCTGTGTTCGAACTGGGAGGCCATGAGGGCTACACCAAACTGTTTACTTCGATTCCTCAAACCAACATGACGCTATTTCCCACAAAAGAAAGTTTTTGGGAGTATTTTCCACTGTTTTTTGTATTTTGTTTACCCTCCTTACTCCCCGCGGATGTCCAGAGACTCCTCATGACGAGAAATACCAAACAGGCCGTTACTATGATACGCATTACAGCACTTAGCAGTTTGACCCTTCTGATACTGGCTAGTTTGCTTGGTTTTGTT
>JBCCES010000001.1:0-23743 GCA_039030115.1 Myxococcota bacterium | reverse complement strand
CTCTGCATTGACGTAGACACGACTGCTGCGACTGCTCTGGTTGGTTTTGGTGCTGCGCACGCTGCTGCTGCGCACGCGCCGCGGGGGGTTTTGTTCTAACGCAATGCGTCGGCGAGCGCACGCTTCATCCATCAGATCGATCGCTTTATCGGGCAGAGCGCGTCGTGTAATATACCGTTGGCTGAGATCGATGGCTGCTTGCAAAGCTTCGTTGCGAATGTTGACTTCGTGGTGCTGTTCGTACCGTGGCGCAATGCCTTGTAACATGGCAAAAGCCTGTTCGTTGGATGGCTCAGAGACGGCAATGGGCTGAAAGCGTCTTTCGAGAGCCGGATCTTTTTCGATGCTGTTGCGGTATTCATCGGGAGTGGTGGCGCCCAACGCTTGGATCTCTCCCGAAGCCAATGCAGGCTTGATCAAATTGGCTGCATTCGAAACTCCTTCACCCCCCGCTCCTACCAGCGTGTGGATTTCATCGATAAACAGCAACACACTGCCGCTTGCTGCTTTCACCTCAGCAATCAGCTCTCGCAGCCGTTGTTCAAATTGGCCTCGTAGAGTCGAGCCGGCAATAAGAGCGCCTAAATCCAAACCCAGCAGCTCTTTACCTTGCAATCGCGAAGGCACTTTGCCCTCGGCCATGCGCTGAGCCAGGCCTAAAATGATCGCATTTTTGCCGACGCCCGGTTCACCAATCAGAACCGGGTTGTTTTTAAAGCGCCTAGCCAGCACCTGCAGAATGCGACCTGTCTCTTTCTCTCGGTCAATGGTAGGGTCGAGTTGATTGCTACGCGCCATTTCGGTGTAGTTACGACAGCAGCGCGACAAGACACTACTGTTGTCTTGCTCGAGCGATGACATCTGTTTGTCGCCGGCAGCCGCTGACGAACCAGCAACAGGTTGTGGTGCCGTCGTTAGCTTTTTGCGCAGCAGCACCTCATTGAGCCCACACCGTTTTAACACTTCACCAGCGGGGTTATTGACTCCTACCGATTCGGCCAGAGCAGCCAACACATGGTACATGTCAGCGTTTTGGTGCTGCGCACTTTGTAGTGCTAACGCACTGGCCCTTTGGGCTGTTTGCACAAACGCTTCAGACAGGTAGGTTGGGGCAGCAGGCAGCTGCGGTAGCTGCGTCATCTCTTGTTGGCACTCTTGTTGCAGTTGCTTTGCGGTAATGCCTACAGACTGTAGCTTTGGTGCGTTTTCGCTCGATTGTGCTAAAGCTGCCAGCAGGTGGGTGGGTTCGATGGCTTGGTGTTTGTGTTGTTTGGCAATCTTTTGACTCAAAAGAAATAGGGCCTGTACTTGCGGTTGATAACGAGACAGCTGCATGGGTTTATTCTACAGGGTTTTTTTTAAGATTTCTTTTTGTACCCAACAGGGCGTGTCGTATCCAACGCATTTCTGAAAAGCCGGCAATATGGGCAATGGCAAAATGTGTACCCGCTCCTACAAACACCATGACTGCTAACACCGTGACATTGTGCATACAGGTTCCCACTTGCCAGTTTCCCCATGACGCGACATTCCAAGCTAAAAATATGGCCGCGGTTGCAGGGATAATAGGGCGCAGCAAAAGAGTAAAACATGTAGAAAACTGCAATTGAGGAACTTTATTGTGCAAAAAAATGAGTAGAAGTATCATGCGTAGCCAGGCAGATATACTCACAGCTCCTGCCAACCCAGCAACTCCGTAGTCAAGCAACAGCCAGCCCAAGGCCAAGTTGGCAAACATGCATACAACACTAATGATGACGGGAGTTCGCATGTCTTGGTGGGCATAAAATCCTTGAACAGTGACTTGTGATAAAGAGGCGGCAATGAGTCCGGGTGCAAATGCCACTGTGGCTGCAGCTGTGGTGAGCATATCTTGTTGGCCAAACGATCCATGGCCATACAGCACAGAGACAATGGGTTGTGCAAGAAAGCCCAAGGCTAAGCAGGCAGGCAGAACAATAAAGTGGGTCAGTTGGCACGAAGACAACCATGTTGTAAAAAGTGCATTGGAGCTTCCGCGGCTTGTATCTGCACTCATGGCTGGCAAGCAAGCGGTTGCCACTGCTGTAGCAAACACGCCTAGAGCCAGCTGTGTGAGCCGGTCGGCGAAATAGTAATAGCTCACGTGTCCGTCGGGCAGGGTGCTAGCAAGTTGCCGCAGCACGACAATGTTGAGCTGATACGTTGCTACACCTAGTAAGGCAGGTAACATCATGCGAGCTAGTTGTTTGACCGGTTTGATATGCCAATGTGTCGATGGCTTTACCAGCAAGTTTTTTTGGGCAAGGAAAGGTATTTGTAGCAGTAATTGCAGCACTCCTCCTACGAGAACGCCTCCTACAAGAATATGAATGTTTCTACTAAATATGCAGGCGATAATCATACACAGATTTAAAGCAATCGGAGCGGCGGCAGGAGCTGCAAAGTGTTTGTGAGAGTGCAATACACCCATAAAGAGGGCCACTAAACTAATCAGTAACACGTAAGGAAATAGCCATCTTGTTAAGTCGGCCGCCAACTGCAATTTAGCTGGATTGCGAGAAAAGCCAGCAGCAAAAAGGTAGACCCACTGTTTTGCAAACAGCATGCTCAATACGACAAAGGTAGACAAACCGATGGTTAATAGTCCAACAACAGCTGCAAAAAATTTTTTTGCCGCCTGCTGACCTTGTTGTTGTAAAACTTGGGTGTAAATAGGCACCATTGCTACAGTCAGTGCGCCCTCTGCTACCAAGCGTCTCATAACGTTTGGAATGGTGAAAGCGACAAGAAACGCATCCGTTACACCGCTGGCTCCAAATGCATGCACAATCATTGTGTCTCGTACCAAGCCAAAAACTCGAGAAATGGCTGTGAAGAAGGAGACGTTTAGCGTTTGCTTGGCTAAAACACCAGCTTTTTTACCAGAGAAAGATTTTTTCTGTGATGTGGTATGAGAACGTGTTGTCACATAGTCTAGGATTTTTCTGAATCTGAGGGAGTCTCCTCATTTTTAGATTGAGCGGGTTCATCGGTTAGCTTCTCTTTGAGAGCCTCTCCTAATGTGCCCATGCTTGTTTTTTGGGATTGTGATCTATTGTCTTGACTGGCAAGGTAGGCTCGGTAGTCTAAACCCTCTTTAGCAGCCTGTACAGCTCTTATTGAGAGTCCAATTTGACGCTCTTTGGTGTCCATATCAATCACCATGACCTCTATTTCATCCCCTGGTTTCATGAAGGTGTGGGGGTCTTCTACACGCTCAGAAGAAAATTCAGAGACATGGCACAAGCCTTCGATGTTAGGTTCAATTTCAATAAATGCACCAAAATCCATCACTTTTGACACTTTTCCTTTGACTTGCGACCCTCTTGGGTATTTTTCTGGGAGGCAGCTCCATGGGTCTTCTGTTAATTGCTTAATTCCTAAAGAGAAACGTTTTTCTTGAGGATCCACATTCAACACAACGGCTTCCACTTCGTCTTCTTCTTTAAACATTTCAGAAGGGTGTTTGACATGTTTGGTCCATGACAGATCGCTGATGTGCACCAGACCGTCAATTCCCTCTTCGATTCCGATAAACAGTCCGAAATCCTTCACGCTTCTAACTTGTCCTTTGATCACAGTTCCTATGGGGTACTTCTGGATAAATAGATCCCAAGGGTTGGGAGAAGCTTGTTTCATGCCCAAAGAGATACGACGATTTTCCCGGTCTACATCGAGAACAACTGCCTCCACATCATCACCAATTTGTACCACTTGAGAGGGATGTTTTACCCGTTTGCTCCAGGACATTTCAGAAATATGAATCAAACCTTCCACGCCAGGAGCCAGTTCAATAAATGCACCGTATTCGGTCAAGGAGACAACTTTACCAGAAACACGCTTGCCCACAGGGAAACGTTCAAAAGCATTTTCCCAGGGGTCTCCCTCGATCTGTTTCACTCCTAGGGAAATTTTTTCGTGTTCTGGATCGTAGCTGAGAACTTTTACTTTGATTTTATCGGCTACTTGAAATAGGTTTCCGGGGTCTTGCACGCGTCCCCAACTCATGTCGGTGACATGAAGAAGACCATCAATGCCACCAAGATCGACGAAGGCTCCATATTCTGTCACATTTTTGACAATGCCTTCTAAAACAGCACCCTCTTGAAGAGTTGCGAGAGTCTCTCTCTTTTTGGTTGCTCGATCTTTTTCCAGCAGCAATCGACGACTTAAAACCACGTTTCCACGTTTGCGGTTGAACTTCACTACACGAAAAGGCAAACGTTGGCCAATGAATTCATCCAAATTTCGAACCGGGCGAACATCCAATTGGCTTGCGGGTAGAAATGCATGGACTCCAACATCGATTTGCAAACCACCCCGCACGCGGCCAACCACAAGACCTTCTACCTCTCTTTCCTGCTCGTGTGCCTGTGCTAGTTCTTCGCAAACCCGCATGTGGTCTGCTTTTTCTTTGCTCAAAACAATATGACCGGAATCGTCTTCACAGGCTTCTACAAAAACATCTACGCAATCCCCTTCCTGCACTTGGAGTTCTCCTTCGGAGTTCGTGGAAAATTGACTTGTGGGGATCAATCCTTCTGATTTGTACTTCACATCAACCAGAACAAAGTCTTTGTTTACAGACAGGACACGAGCAGAAACAACACGACCTTCTACGACATGATTGGCACAGCAATACTCTTCAAGAAGTTGGGCAAAGGAAGCAGACCCACTTGAGCTTTGCTTGCTGTCAGAACGATTTTCAATCTCTTTTCCCATTTTGACTCCTTACAGACTTAGATGAAATTAAGTTAAACCCCTTCGTACAACTCCACAGGAATGTTTTCCATCAGGCCAGCTTGCTCGTAAACTCCAGATTCCTCTACTTGAACATTCAGGTATTGGTAATTTGGTAATCCTGTTCCTGCAGGAATCAAGCGACCCATAATGACATTCTCTTTGAGTCCTCGCAGGTAGTCAACCTTGCTGGCCACAGCCGCATCTGTTAGCACCTTGGTCGTCTCTTGAAACGAAGCACCTGAAATGAAGGATTGTGTTGACAAAGAAGCCCTGGTAATGCCCAAAAGCAGAGGCTCTGCAATGGCAGGGCGGCCTCCTTTGGCAAGAACTTTTTCATTCTCTTCTTCAAACAGCTGCTTTTCTACTTGGTCGTCCAATAAGAAAGAAGTATCACCACAATCTTTGATGCACACGCGGAACAACATCTGTCGCACAATGGTTTCGATATGCTTATCGTTGATGCGTACACCTTGTAGGTGATACACCTCTTGAATTCCTTCTACCAGATATTTGGCCAACGCTTTTTCACCCGAAACCATTAAAATGTCATGGGGATCAACGGAGCCATCCATGAGTGGCTCCCCTGCACGGACAAAGTCATTTTCACGAACCCGGATGTATTTCCCTTTGGGAATGAGATATTCTCTAGGTTCGCCAACTTCAGGCGTGACGCGAACGCAACGTTTCCCTTTGACATCTTTTGCAAAAGAGATGGTCCCTGTGATTTCGGAAATGACGGCGTGATCTTTGGGGCGACGAGCTTCAAACAATTCCACAACTCTGGGAAGACCACCGGTGATGTCTTTTGTTCGAGCCATTTCTCGGTTAACTTTTGCCAGCACATCACCCGGCGCCACTTGTTGCTTATCCTGCACAACCACGACTGCCCCTACGGGCAACAAGGAAGATGCAGATCCTTTAGAAGATTTAGGGATAACAGGCTTACCATTGTCTCCAAGAATGGTGATTTGTGGTTTTGCATTGGGATCTTTGCTTTCCACTACAACACGGTGAGAGAGTCCCGTCGCTTCATCTACCTGTTCAGATACAGTGACTCCCTCCACTAAATCGCTGAAAGAGACTGTACCGCCTACCTCAGTGAGAATAGGCACAGAGTAAGGGTCCCACTGCACCAGCGTCGTTCCAGGCTCAACCCACGTGTTTTCTTGTACTTTTACAAAGGCACCGTAAGTTGCGGGATAAGACTCCCGTTCTCGACCGCTTTCATCAATAATTTTGATTGTACCTTGGCGGTTTGTAGCCACCAGTTGTCCATCACGGCACTTGACGACTTGTAGGTTGTCAAATGCCACTTTCCCGTTGCTGCGGCATATGTGGGAAGATTGGCGAGCGGAACCAGAAGCAATTCCACCAATGTGAAACGTCTGCATGGTCAGCTGGGTGCCGGGTTCGCCGATGGATTGCGCTGCAATCACACCAACGGCCTCTCCAACGCTGACAATGTGACCACGGGACAGATCGCGCCCGTAACATTTGGCGCAGATGCCACGACGGGTTTGGCACGTCAGTACAGATCGAATACGTACACGGGAAATGCCAGCGTTTTCAATGGACTCAACCAATTTTTCATCGATCTCTTCCCCTGCTGGGACAATGACATCGCCGCTGACAGGGTCGGCGACATCCTCTAAAGTCACACGGCCTAAGATGCGTTCACCCATGCTTTCAATAATGTCATTTCCTTCCACCAATGCTGTGACTTCAATGCCATCCAACGTTTCACAATCAAATTCTGTCACAATGGAATCTTGAGCCACGTCCACCAAACGACGTGTTAAATAACCTGAATTGGCTGTTTTCAGGGCCGTATCGGCCAACCCTTTACGAGCTCCGTGGGTTGAATTGAAATACTGCAACACGTTCAAGCCTTCACGGAAGTTTGCCGTAATGGGTGTTTCAATGATCTCTCCAGAGGGTCTAGCCATCAATCCCCGCATACCTGCCAGCTGTTTAATCTGTTGTGGCGCACCCCGTGCTCCTGAATCCGCCATGACATACAACGAATTAAAGGAGGGTGTTGTTTTGGTCTTCTTGCCGTCAGGGGAGGTGATTTTTGCGGTTGAAATGGTCTCCATCATGGCAACAGAGATCTCTTCGGCTGCCTTAGACCAAATGTCAATGACTTTGTTGTAACGTTCCCCATCTGTAATGAGACCCTCTACATATTGATTGGTGATCTCTTCAACCTCTTTGTTGCATCGTTCGAGAACTTTTTTCTTTGTGTCGGGAATCACCATGTCTTTAATGGATATGGAAATACCCGATTTGGTTGCATGCTTGTATCCCATTGTTCGCAATCGGTCCGCAAGCAAAACAGTCTCTTTTTGGCCATAAATTCGATAGCAAGAGTCAATCAGATCGGCCAACTCTTTTTTACCCATGACTTTATTGACTTTATTGAACGCAACACCATCAGGAACCACTTCATACAAAAGCACGCGCCCCACAGTCGTCTCTTCTAACTTGTCGTGAATGCGGCATTTAATGGCTGCATGTAAACTGATTGCCTCTTGATCGTAGGCAGTACGAACCTCCTGCACACTGGCAAACGACATGCCTTCTCCTTGTACAAAGGGCTGTTGACGAGTCATGTAATAGCCTCCCAGCACAATGTCTTGAGAGGGAATGATAATGGGTTTACCTGAAGCAGGAGACAAGATGTTGTTGGTGCTCATCATGAGTACACGGGCTTCCAGTTGCGCTTCGATAGACAAAGGAAGGTGCACTGCCATCATGTCTCCGTCAAAGTCCGCATTGAAGGCAGCACACACCAGAGGGTGCAGCTGAATGGCTTTGCCTTCGACTAAGGTCGGTTCAAATGCCTGCATACCAAGCCTGTGCAGTGTTGGTGCACGGTTCAGTAGAACAGGATGCTCACGAATTACATCATCGAGCACATCCCAGACTTCAGGTTTTTCCTGTTCCACCATGCGCTTGGCCGATTTAATGGTTGTGACGTAGCCTTTTTCTTCCAGCTTGTTGTAGACGAATGGTTTAAAAAGCTCCAGGGCCATTTTTTTGGGCAAACCACACTGATGCAATTTAAGTTCTGGCCCCACAACAATGACGGAACGGCCTGAGTAATCCACTCTTTTACCCAGCAGATTCTGTCTAAAACGACCATATTTCCCCTTGAGCATGTCACTCAGGCTTTTCAAAGGACGTTTATTAGAACCTGTGATGACTTTGCCGCGACGTCCATTGTCAAACAGAGCATCTACACTCTCTTGCAACATACGCTTTTCATTACGAACAATGATTTCAGGTGCATTGAGCTCTTGCAGTCGCTTGAGTCGGTTGTTGCGGTTGATGACACGGCGATACAAATCGTTGAGATCAGACGTTGCGAACCGTCCACCATCTAAAGGAACCAATGGGCGTAAATCGGGTGGAATAACAGGAATAGCTTCTAGCAGCATCCACTCGGGCTTATTGGTAGAGCCTCGAAATGCCTCTACCACTTTTAAGCGTCGAGACAGTTTTTTTCGGACGGCTTCTGAAGAGGTCTGTGAAAGCTGATTCCGTAATTGCTTCGATAAATGTTCAATCCCTTTCCCGTCGTTTTCAGGACCTTTTTCCAGCAATCGCAAGAGCTCTCGAACTGCTTCTGCCCCCATGTTTGCCCAAAATCCATCTTCTCCGTGCTCGTCTAACAGCTGATAATATTGCTCTTCTGTTAGCAGGTGACCCGCTTTAAATGGAGTTGTGCCTGGGTCAATGAGAACGTACGTTTCACAATAGAGAACTTTTTCTAAGTCTTTTTGCGTCATGTCCAACAAGACACCAATACGGCTGGGAACGCTTTTGAGGAGCCATATGTGAGCAACAGGAGTTGCCAACTGAATGTGAGCGAGTCGTTCGCGGCGAACGCGAGATTCAATCACCTCCACGCCACATTTTTCACAGACGATTTCGCGATGCTTGACACGCTTGTATTTTCCGCAACGACACTCATAATTTTTTACAGGGCCGAAGATTTTTTCACAAAAAAGACCATCAGGCTCTGGTTTAAACGTACGATAGTTGATGGTTTCAGGTTTCTTGACCTCACCGCGAGACCACTTGCGAATTTTTTCGGGACCTGCCAGCTGAATACGAATGGCGTTAAAACTGAGTGGATCATGCTGCTTACTAAAAAAATTAAAGATGCTCTTCATCCTTCTTTACACCTCACAAAACGATCCACCAGCTTTTATGTACAGGTCGGATCAACTTCCTCCAGCAACTCAACATCAAGTGCCAAACTTTGCAGCTCTTTAATGAGCACGTTAAAGGATTCTGGTACGCCAGAAGCCAATACATGTTCTCCTTTGACGATGGCTTCGTACATGCGCGTGCGACCAACCACATCATCTGATTTCACTGTAAGAAATTCTTGCAATGCATAGGCAGATCCATAGGCTTCCAGTGCCCATACTTCCATCTCTCCCAAACGTTGCCCACCAAACTGAGCTTTACCTCCCAAAGGTTGTTGGGTCACCAAGGAGTAAGGCCCGATGGAACGAGCGTGGATTTT
Organism: Myxococcota bacterium; assembly: GCA_039030115.1. Classification (GTDB taxonomy): domain Bacteria; phylum Myxococcota; class UBA727; order UBA727; family JABDBI01; genus JBCCEX01. Next base: position 14,442 of record JBCCES010000001.1, on the reverse strand, counting down.
TTCATCTACCAAGTGGTGCAATTTGAGCATGTACATCACACCGACTGTCACCGGGCGATCAAACGGTTTACCTGTACGTCCGTCAAACAAAGCAGTTTGTCCACTGACATCGAAACCAGATTGCTTTAAAAGAGCGTCAATTTCGCTTTCGTGGGCACCATCAAATACCGGAGTTGCCATGGGAACGCCTTTGAAAAGTTGAGAAGAGAGTTGTTTGATCGATGTATCCGATAACTTTTGAATGGTTTTGGCATGTTGAGGGTAGATGTTTCCAAGTTCTTTTCGTAGTTTTGTACAAGCAGAATTTTCTTGCATCAGTTGTTCAAGTTTCCAACCAAGCCCCCGGGCGGCCCAGCCTAAGTGAACTTCTAAAACCTGACCCACGTTCATACGACTAGGAACTCCAAGAGGATTGAGCACCATGTCTACAGGGGTGCCATTAGGCAAGTAGGGCATGTCCTCTTCTGGAAGAACCCGTGAAACAACACCTTTGTTTCCATGGCGACCTGCCATTTTGTCTCCAGGTTGCAACTTGCGTTTGACAGCCACGCAGACCTTTACCATTTTGGTTACGCCCGCAGGCAGTTCATCGCCTTCCGATAGTTTATTAAGACGTTCGTTAAACTCTTTTCGCACACGTTGCGTGTGAGTCGTTACTGCTTGCAGGATGTTTCGTGCCTTTTCACATGTCTCTTTGTCATCGACGGTGATGTTCTTATAACAACCCCAGGGAAGGGACTCCAAAATTTCTTTGGAGAGTTTGACCCCTTTTTTGATTCGGGTTTTCCCCTGTTGGTCTGACACCGATTTTGCTGTTGTATGGCCCTGCAACAAATCATCTAAACGCTCTTTACCCCAAGAATAGATAATGCGTGTTTCGTCTTGCTCATCTTTGAGCAGGCGCTTATGTTCCTGCTCCTCATTCATTTGCGCACGCTTATCCTTTTCGAGTCCTTTTCGCGTAAAAACCTCTGTGGAAATAACAGTGCCGGTAGAACCCGTTGGCATGCGTAGGCTTGTATCCCGAACATCTCCAGACTTTTCACCAAAAATAGCCCTGAGCAACTTCTCTTCAGGTGAAAGCTGGGTTTCTCCTTTTGGAGTCACCTTACCGACTAAGATATCTCCTCCATTAACACGAGCACCTACGTGAACAATGCCGGCTTCGTCCAAGTGACGCATGCTCTCTTCGTTGACATTCGGAACATCAGGTGTAATCTCTTCGGGGCCTAATTTTGTGTCTCGGGCGAGACATTCATGCTCTTCAATGTGAATAGATGTATAGGAGTCATCTTTGATCAGACGTTCACTAATTAAAATGGAGTCTTCGAAGTTGTATCCTTGCCAGGGCATGAAAGCCACCACGACATTCTGGCCTAACGCCAGCTCTCCTTGAGCTGTGGAGGGACCATCTGCCAACACATCTCCTGCGCGAACGCGGTCCCCTGCATGAACAATGGGTTTTTGGTTAAAACAGGTGCTTTGGTTGGAGCGCTTGTGTTTGCCAAGACGGTAAACGTCTATTTGCACGTCTTGAGCATCTTTCTTTTGAACATCGGCTTTGACAACAACACGGGCTGCATCCACATAATTCACAACGCCATCCCGTTTTGCAAGGCAACACACTCCAGAATCCCTAGCCACAATTTCTTCCATCCCTGTGCCGACCAATGGAGATACAGATTGCAACAGAGGCACTGCTTGACGCTGCATGTTAGAACCCATGAGTGCCCGGTTTGCGTCATCGTGCTCTAAAAAGGGGATCAGACCTGCGGCGATAGAAACCAATTGTGTGGGAGAGACATCCATGAGCGTGATCTGCTCAGGTCGCACAAGTGTCGCTTCACCGTTTCTGCGAACCTGCACAAAGCTGTCTTGAAAAGACCCCGTTTTGTCGTCAATTTTTGCATTGGCCTGAGCAATTATCTCATTTTCTTCCTGAAGAGCTGAGTAGTAGGAAACTTCATTTGTGACGCGCCCATTGTTGACTTTGCGGTAAGGGGTTTCTACAAATCCATACTCGTTGACTCGAGCGTATGTAGACAAAGAGGCGATCAACCCAATGTTGGGGCCTTCAGGAGTTTCAATGGGGCAGATGCGTCCGTAATGCGTTGGATGCACGTCACGCACTTCAAAGCCAGCTCGGTCGCGGGTAAGTCCCCCAGGACCTAGAGCCGATAAGCGGCGTTTGTGTGTCAGTTCAGCAAGAGGGTTGACTTGATCCATAAATTGGGACAATTGAGATGAACCAAAAAATTCTTTCACTGCAGCAACAACGGGTTTGGAATTGATTAAGTCATAGGGAAGCTGCTCTTCAATTTCTTGCACACTCATACGTTCTTTAACGGCACGTTCCATGCGTACCAAACCAATGCGATACTGATTCTCAATGAGCTCACCTACAGATCGCACACGACGGTTGCCCAAGTGGTCGATGTCATCTACTGATCCATTTCCGTTGCGTAGTTCAATGAGGTAGCGAACCACTTCCAAAATGTCTTGCTTGGTGAGCACACGGTTACTCAAAGGTTCACGCAGACCAAATTTTTGATTCAATTTCAACCGACCCACCTCAGATAGTTCATAACGTTCTGGGTTGAAGAACAGATTGTTAAATAACTGACTTGCGATCTCAAGATTGGGAGGGTCTCCCGGACGAAGACGACGATAGATTTCTAACAAAGCTTCCTGGCTAGAATCTGTGCGATCTTGCTCTAGAGTGTCGCGAAGATAGGAACCCACGTTTAAACCGTCAATAAACAGAATAGGCAATTGACGCAAACCAGCGGTTCGCAGTTTCTGCATGGATTCTTCGTTGAGTCGCTCGTTGCATTGCAGGATGACTTCCCCTGTTTTGCGATCCAAAATATCCTTGGCACAAATGAGATTTTCCAGTTCTTGTGGCAATAGAGGCAACGTTTTGACGTTTGCCTCTTGTACCTTTTTTAAAACTGAATGGGTAAATTTTCTGTTTTTTCGGACAAGCACCTTTGACGTTTTGGGATCGATAACATCCTGTGTTGCCCGTTGACCCAAAAGTAAATCCGGATCAATGCGTTTGGCATATTGATTTTTCCCCTGCAATAAAAGGACTTCTGTGCGATAAAAATAGTTGAGGAGTTGCTCTAAGTTATATCCTAGCGCCTTCAGTAAAACAGTGGCAGGAAATTTTCGTCTGCGATCAATACGGCAGTACAACAAGTCTTTATGATCAAATTCAAAATCTAACCAGGAGCCTCGGTAAGGAATAATACGTGCATTGTAAAGGACTCTTCCTGAGGCGTGGCTTCGCCCTCGATCGCTGTCAAAGAATACACCTGGGCTTCGATGTAGCTGGCTAACCACAACGCGTTCGCTGCCGTTAACAATGAAGGTCCCCAATTCAGTCATGAGGGGGATTTCACCAAAATAAACTTCTTGTTCCTTCACATCGCGTACGGTTCGATTTTTTCCGCCTTGGGCCTTATCCCACAATGCTAAACGAATCGAAACGTATAAAGGGGCAGCATAGGTCATGCCACGGGAGCAACACTCTGTGATGTTGTATTTTGGCTCTCCCAAACGATAAGAAACGTATTCTAAAGAAGCTATTTCGTTGTAACTTCGAATAGGAAAGACAGATTGAAAAGCAGCCTGCAAGCCAATGTTTTGACGCTTTTTTGTTTCAGTATCTGCTTGCAAAAAGCGTTCGTAACTGCGCCGTTGAATTTCAATGAGACTGGGAATTTGGAGCTTAGTTTGAAGCTTAGCAAAATTGCGACGGTTGATTTGATGATTCTCCTTTCGCTCTACCATAGGTTTTTATATCTCCACACTTTTGACCATGCTACTACAGTCTTGACACCCAACAACAAGCAATGCGAGACAGTTTATCAAGACATACGAGAACCGTCAACTGCAATCCCCTTGGCTAAAAATCTCGCGATCGCCTTTCGCGTTTAAGATGGGTCCGACTACCCCCTTACGCTCCAATTGCTCTACTAGCTTAGCAGCACGATTATAACCCACACCTAATTGTCGTTGCAACCAACTTGTGGAACATTTTCTTGTGCTCATCACAATTTGGACGGCTTCATCGTAGCGAGAATCACAATTGAGTTGTTCCTGTTTGGGATCACTCTCTTCTTGGGTTTCTTGTACGATGGTTTCGTCGTATTGAGGACTTGCTTGTGCTTGCCAGAAGGCAACGACCTTTTGCAGCTCTTGATCGGAGAGGAAGGCTCCGTGAATGCGTGTGAGTTCACTACGGCCTGGGGGTAAAATAAGCATGTCTCCTTTCCCGAGGAGTTTTTCGGCGCCAGATGTATTGATAATGGTTTTGGAGTCGTGCACCGATGCCAAGCGGAAACCAATACGCACGGGAAGATTGGCTTTAATAACGCCTGTGATCACATCAACGCTGGGTCGTTGGGTTGCCAGGATCACGTGGATTCCACAAGCACGTGCTTTTTGAGCTAGGCGCATGACACACGTTTCCACATCTCTTCCGGCAACGGCTACGAGGTCTGCGTATTCATCTACAACAACGACAATGTAAGGAAGCGTTTTGTGATCGGTTGGGTTTTGGTGAGAGTCTGGAGCTGTTTTTTGCAGTTGACTCACTTGGGTGTTGTAACTCTCAATGCCCCTGACACCCATGTCGTTCATAAGGTTGTATCTGCGGTCCATCTCTTTCACCGCCCACTGCAGGGCTCGAGCGGCTTTGGTGCTGTCAATAATGGGAGGTAAAAGCAGATGGGGAATGCCTTCATAAATGCCCAATTCCAGCATTTTTGGGTCGATCATCAAGAAACGCACCTGCTGTGGGGTGGCACGGTACAAGATGGAACAGATCATGGCGTTGACTGCCACGGATTTACCCGACCCCGTTGTGCCTGCAATGAGCAAGTGAGGCATATCGGCTAAATTGGCAAAATAGGGCTGGCCAGAAACGGTTTTGCCAATGGCCATACAAAGACGATGAGATTGTTTGTTGTATGTTGGGTGCGCAACAATTTCCTTTAAGTAAACCACTTCTCGGTGCTCGTTAGGAATCTCAATCCCAACGGCTCCCTTTCCAGGAATGGGGGCTACAATACGCACATGCAGTGCCTGCATGGCCATGGCAATGTCGTCGGACAGGGCCGAAATACGTGACAATTTAATGCCGGGAGAAGGGATAAATTCGAACATGGTTACCACGGGACCTGGGCGAATCTGATTGACGTTGCCCTCAATGCCAAAATCCAGAAAAGTTTTCTCAAGCTTGCGTGCCTGTTTCCGCATGTTGGCTTCATCTACAGGGACATCTTGCGGATCGACAAAGTGCAGCAGGCTCAACGGTGGCAAGGCAAATTCAATGGGTCCCGTTTGCGGCTCTTGTTTACGTTCAGCTTGTTGAACGATGCGGGCGCTTTGATGTGTATCTCGTTGAACAATTTTGAGATCGGAGTTGTTTGTTGCTTTCGTTCCATTCTGTTCTGTTTCTGTTTTGTTTTCTGGGTCATTTTGTGGGAGTGTGTTGCTTTCCGTGCTTGTTTGTGCTGTTTTGCCCGTTTCTGCTTGTTTTTGGGCTACCGCTTTTTGTCGAGCCTGCATTTTTCGTTTGAGTCGCTCACTCATAGGACCCATACGCAAAATGGCCTCTAGACCTTTTTTGATGCTTTCAAACAGCCTGCGTATTCCTGCAGACAAAGACCAGTTGCTCAATAAAAGAAATCCCATCACTGCCGTTGCACTTATTGCAATTTGTGTACCAAGTACTGCCAAATAGTGTGTGCAGTTATCCCATAGCCATTGGCCAACAAAGCCTCCTGGTGCATAGGTCAGTACAGAGTGCAGGCGTGAGGGCTTGGCCAATAAACAGCACGTGCTGAGCAAAAGCAGCATCCATCCTGCTGTTGCGCGCCATGACAAGCCCAGCACACCGCTCCAAAAGCACCGCAGACCAACAGCAACGAGGGTCAATACAACGATATAAATTGCTAGACCTAGCAAATCCAAGGAAATTTGGGCAACAAGAGCACCCGCGGGGCCAATCCAATTGCTGACTGTGGCAGGGCCAGGCACATGCACGGTTGTGTCTTGTGGGTGATAAGATAGTAGAGAAAGACCATGAAGTAATCCTAGTATTATTAGCGTAATTCCTGTGATTTCCTTGCTTAAAGTAGATTTTAAAAATCTTCCATTTTGCTTGAGTAGAAGGGACATTTTTGATCTGTTTGAATGCTGTTTTCTTGTTTCTATAAAAAACTCGGGTGGTTCAACAAGCTCACGTTGAATCCGTTCGCTGTAGAGTTTCGATATCTTCAGCAGCAAGACCTGTGGCTTGCATAATGGCAGCCTTGTCCATTGTTCCCATAGACAGAAGATGGCGAGCGATTTGCAGGGCCTTGCGTTTTTCTCCCTCACTTAGGCCCTTCTTGTGTCCCTCTTCGAGTCCTTTTTTATAACCCGTATCTATTTGCGACCTACGGTCCATGCGGTCCATGTCCGCTTTTTCGTACAACTTTGTTTCCAATTCGCTGCGTCCGATCTCTTCGAGCACACCAAAAACTTCTTCAAAGTCGGGTTCATGCAAAGCTGCAGGAATATCACGCAGGGGCGTCTTGTGAGCGTGCTTAAAAAAGTAGGCCCATTTGTCTTCAATGGTTTTTAATTCCTCCTCTTTTTTGTTAAATTTGACGAGTTCCAAAAAGGCAAACTCAAAGTCCTTGAGTTTATGTTCCCCGGTCTTTTTATCCAAAAGCAGATGGGTAGATAAATAGTGCGGATTCTCCAAAAAAGGGAAGTCCAAAATTGATAACAAAGTCACTTTGCGCAGTTGGATAAAATCATCCCCTTTTTTCAGCTGGCTAACAAAAGACTTAGCAAGATAATAGACAGCCCTGTGCTCAAAATCCTTTTGATCTGACACCTGCATTTCCACGATGAATTCTCGCCCAGATTGGTCTTTGCAATACACATCCAAAATGGTCTCTTTGTGCTCTTTGAGTTTAGGCACTTGATGAGGATCTGCAATGCGCAAGCGCTTGATTTTCTTGTCTCCTGAAAGTTCCAACACACTGTTCAAAAAATGCCGCAACACGTGCTCGCGTTTTTGGTCTCCAAAAATTTTCCGAAAAGCATAATCGTTTTTCGGATCGAGGTAACAACCTAGCATGTCATACTCCTTGTATTTCCTGTTGTATTATAACATGGACCGGCGAAACCGAGTGTTTGCATCAAGAGGTCATTTTTGATCTGTTTGAATGCTGTTTTCTTGAATCATGAAATGGATGAGTGAAGGAGTCCAGTTTCCATCCTTATCAAACGATATGGGTCCTGTCATGCCCACCATACCTGTGGCGTTTTGTGCTAAGTTTCTTTGTACTTGGCGTCGTAAATCTTTTGTTGTTATGGACGTTGTCTGTTGGCGAATGGCCCAAGCAGCAAGAGAGACGGCATCGTAAACGCGCGACTCCCACGTGGGATTGGAACCGACTCGTTCTTGAAATGCTTCAGCAAAATGTTGCCCTCGTAAACCAGCTTGTTCCCAGTTCATACCGTCTACAAACAGTGCCCCTTCCATGTGCTCTCCCAAACGTCCAGTTGATTGTTGCAGACGATGTTCTAGTTGAGGATTGTTCCATAAATTGGTTCCCAACAATTGCACAGGCTTGACGTTTTCTTGCCCCGTAGCGATTTGGTACTGTCTTTGGATTCGCGGATCTTGAGACACTAAAATATCTTGGGCAACCAACGCAGGAGTCAGATAACTGACCGTTTCGACAACAGCTGGTAGCAACAGGGCATCAAAATTGACAATGGGGCGCAAAGAGTCGATGCAGTCGCGTTTGGCTTGGGCAAATTCTTGTGTTCCCCTTGGAGCTTGTTTTGCCGCTTGCTGTTGGCAAGAGGCGTATTGAGGGTGTTCTTTGATGGGATGCAGGCCAACCAATTGACGCACGGGAAGCGTGAAGGTTGTTTCTTCAGGCTCATAGCTTTGTGCAGCAACCACTTGCGCTTCATGCAAGCGATCTTGTTCCAGGCTAGCCTGTTCGTTCAAGCTAGCTTGTTCGTTCAAGTTAGCTTGTTCGTTCGAGCCAGCTTGCTCATGCAAACCAGCTTGTTGAACTTGCTGTACAGCATCTTGCAACGCCTGCAGCGCTTGTTGTCCATAGCGATTGTGGGGATAGAGAATTGCAAATCGGCGCATGCCTTTTTCATGGATGCTCCAGCGAACTAAAGCGTCTATTTGTTGCTGTAGTGTGAGGGGCATGCCAAAGATCCAAGAGCCTGTTTGGGCAATGTCTTTGCGATTTGCCAAAGAGATAAAAGGAATTTCAGCAGATTGACATTGTGTAGCTAAGGCGAGAGCTGCTTGTGGAGCAAGGGCCCCCACAATCACAGAAGCGTCCTGTTGCAAAAGCTGCATGCTGCGCTGGCTCTGTTCCACTTGACCCCCGGAATCCACAACCCACACACGCAACCCTGCAATGGTGTCTTGAAAGGGTTCTTGACGAATCTCTTGCGGTGCGATCCCCAAAGCCAATTGAGCAGCCACGAGAGCCCGTTGGCCATGCACTGCATAAGGTCCAGACAAGGGTAATGCGATGGCTAACAAAGCTTGCTGTGAGGGTAATTGCGCGAGCTGGGGAATGGTGGATTGGTTTTGTTGAGATGGAGATGATGTTAAGGGCGGGTGGGGTGTGTGCGCATGAGATGGTCTGTTTTTGTCAGATTGAGAGACAAAGGGGCTTGCCACCCATCGGGGTTTGGGGGCTTTTGAGCTTGGCGTGGCGCACCCTGCAAAGAGCCCCAGCACACTCAACACACAAAATACGAAACTGCACCGACGCGTTGTCAACCCGATCGGCCCTGTCATCATAGCCAACATCTGCATGCTCCTGCTGTTGCAAACGCCCCTTTAAGGCACACCAAGACAGTGTCCATTGCAAATTATAACCCCCAAACGGTAACGGCTGTACCGTTGGAAGAGTGTTCGTTTTTCACCCAAATACGCTCGTCCCACGATTTGCCCTCGCGGCGGTCGAAGATCAGCAAGTGCCCTTCGGGGGCGTTAAAACGCTGCATGTAGCGGGCGGTTTGTTCTAGCCCTTTGGCGATCTTAGTATTTACTTCCTCTTTTTTGTGTACGAGCTTGAGCTCCAGGACGATGATCTGTTTGTGCTGTGCACGCTGCACAGAGACATCCTTGTTGCCCAAGGGCCAGGTTACCACTAAGTCGGTTCGTCCCGAGCCAACCGCTTGTTCACGCTGGATGCTTCCTTTGCTGTTCACCGTGCGCTGCAAGAACGCCTGCAATAGGAGTTGTGGGCCAACTTCTTTGTATTGAAATTGATCCAGCCAGCTTTCGGAGTGCTGGCGAAAAAAGCGTTGAAAAGCGGACAGTAACTCGTTTATATCAAGGGGTTGACCCGCTTGAGCTAATGCCGGAGTCTTGCCAGACAAATCCCTCTCCCAAGACGATGTGAGAACCCGTGGGATAATCTCCTGATAGATCGGATTAGCAATCACACTGCTATTGGTCTCGTCTCGGCGAATGAGGCCTAGGTCGGTGACGTATTCAAAATCTTCGTCTGTGGGGTGCAGGTCGTACCGCCCCATCATCGATTCGATCACCCGATGCACCCGCTCCTGCTTGAGCTTGGCCATGAGCTGGTCGAGGTGCGTTTCGCGCCGTTGAATCAGCTTCTCTTTGGCCAGATCGATATCGCCTACGGAGATGGCTTTGCTGCGATTCTGCCCCGCTTCATCACGAAAGCAGACGTCGTAAGCCAATGCATTCACAAGCCAAGGTTGACCGCACGTTAGCTCAAGCACATGCTCGCATACACCCTTTTCAAATCTCTGACCTGTCTGTTTTGTATGCTGCGCATACAGCGTTTGAATGTCGTCCAACGAAAAATCTCCCAGGCGCAACGATTCGGAGTTAACGTTAAAAGGACTCGCCTCCGAGAGAACCTCTTTACCCTCTTCGCCTAGCTCCATTCTGTAGTCCCGCAGATGTCGCATCCCACACAACACAACACTTTGCGGAAAAAAAGGCATCAATGGACGACTACAGTAGCCACTGCGAAGTTGACGTAAAACAGAGATAAGTGTGTTGCCTATCAATGCGTCGATCTCGTCGATGAGCAACACAAGGGGAACTGAGCTGTTTTTGCACCATTTTGTCAACACGGTTCTCAAGGCATTGGCTGCGCCAGCTCTTTCAAAAATTTTATGCCCCTGTTGAGCGACAAAGTCATCTTGTAATTGCAAAGAAGCTGACAGGGCGAGCTCCTCTAACAACGACCAGATTCCCTTGTCGATATCTTGCCGCGCCGCCTGCCCCTGCTCAACCGATACATAAACAGACCGGACTTTGCCTTGCTTGTTGAGGTACTGAGCGAACGTCTGCAAGCAGGTTGTTTTACCGGTTTGCCTAGGGGCGTGCAGCAAAAAGTATTTCTCCTGGTCAATCAGAGACAACACCCGGGGTAAATCCCAGCGCGAGAGGGGGTCGAGCATGTAATGTTTGGCAGCATTTAACGGGCCCGATGTATTAAAAAAACGTTCCATCGAGTACAGTGTAACATGGGAAAGTTACACCTTTTGTTAGGCTATATGAAACATGTTTCGTAAAACGCTTTTGTGATTTTGTATGGCTCGCATCGCTTTCTTCGGTTCACCTGATTTTGCCTGCACCATTTTGAACAGTTTGCATACATACAGCCAACATGCCAAACACCAGATTGCACTGGTGGTCTGCCAGCCTGATCGGCCTCGTGGTCGTGGCCAGCATCTACATGCTCCTGCTGTTAAAACCCTTGCACAATCCTACAACTTACCCATCGCTCAGCCAAATGCGCTCAAGCCAGACACTGTTGCCGGCCAAGCTTTTTTGACCTTTTTTCGCCGTTGCAACATCGATTTGGCTGTGGTGGCAAGTTATGGACGCATCATTCCACAGGCGTTATTAGATGTTCCTGAACATGGGTTTATCAATGTGCATGCTTCTCTTTTACCGCGTTGGCGAGGCGCTTCACCGATTCAACGTGCCTTGCAAGCGGGCGATGCGAGAACAGGTGTTTCCATTATGCGCATGACATTTCAATTAGATGCCGGGGATGTGTACAGTCAACACGAGTTACCCATTTTGCCTCATCATGATGTTGATTCTTTACAGCAAGATTTGGCACTTCTTGCGTGCCAAGTGTTGCCTGGTGCATTGCAGCATATTTTAACAGGGACACTCAAGCCTATTCCACAGCCTTTTAAGGGGGTTACCTATGCGCCTCTTTTGACTAAAAAAGATGGGCACATTCATTTTGCTCAACCTGCTCAAGCGGTGGTCAATCACACCCGTGCCATGCATCCATGGCCAGGAGTGTATGTGCAACATAAAACAACACGTTTGCGCCTTTGCCGTGCTCAAGTGAAGTCACAGGAGTTGTCTCAAAAATGTGCGCCTGGAACTGTTGTTCAGGTGACTGATGGCCTTGTTGTGGCTACCCAACCTGGCAGCGTATTGTTTCAGCACGCGCAGCTACCAGGCAAACGCATGTTGCCGATTCGCGACCTGTGCAATGGGTACCCTCTGCATCCGGGTGATGTTCTTGTGCCGCTACATACCCAGTCATAGGGTGGAAACATGAATCATGCAAAACCCAACAGTTTGGTGCGGACATGCTTGCCTTTAGTTGCTTTTGGCATGGCGTTTGGGTTGCTGCTTGGCTTGAACGTTGTGGCGCCTGGGTGGGGGGTGTCAACTGCAAAGGCAGTTCCTGCGAGTGCTTTGCTGGCGTTAGCAGTAACAATTGCGCTGAGTCCTCATCAACGCATGCAGACGGTGCAGGCATTTATTGCAGGCATGAGCCAAAACATGGTTTTGCAGATGGGTATGATCTTTGTGCTCGCTGGTGTTTTTGCTGCGTTTGGCGGGGCCATTGGTAGTATCGATGCCATTGTGGCCATGAGTTTGCATCTGTTGCCAGAAAATTGGTTGTTGCCGGGTTTGTTTGGAGCGTCGTGCATCACGTCGTTGGCCATGGGGACATCCATGGGGACTCTTGCTGCTGTTGTTCCCATTGCCATAGGTGTGGCTGCTTCGGGGGGAGCCTCTTTGCCTGTGTGTGTGGCCACGGTCATGGGTGGTGCGATGTTTGGTGACAACCTGTCGGTGATTTCAGACACCACCATTGCTGCTACCAGAACCCAGGGGTGTAGCATGCGGGCCAAGTTGTTTGTCAACGGCCCTGTTGCCTTGCTTGCCGCCGCTGTCACCGTGGTTGTGCTGTTGTTTCTGGCAAATCCGCACGTCTCTTCTCAGCCATCATCCGTGCAGGTTGCTTGGATTGCTGCATGGCCCTACGGCAGTGTGTTGCTGTTGGCTGTATGTGGAGTGCCCGTGTTGTGGATTTTGGCTGCAGGCATTGGGTTGTGTTTGCTGACCGGTTTAGGGCAGGGGTCGTTGTCTTTCATGCAGTTGCCTGGTTTGGTGATTGCGGGGTGTGCCAGCATGTTTGATGTCTTGCTGGCGACATTTTTCGTGGCTGGATTGGTGCAGGTGGCTCAGGCGCGAGGAGGGTTACAAGTCATATTAGATGGTTTGCAGCGCCATGTGCGTTCACAGCCTGCGGCAGAAGCAAGCATTGCTGCTTTGGCAATTGTTGCAGATGTATGCGCAGCCAACAATACCATTGCTATTTTGCTGTGTGGTCCGCTCGTGCGGCGCATTGGTGAGCAATTTCAGTTGGATCGAGCCCGCTGCGCTAGTTTATTGGATATTTATGCCTGCCTGCCGCAAGGGTTGCTGCCCTACGGCGCTCAAATGTTGCTGGTTGCAGGGCTCGCAAGTATTTCCCCCTTGCATGTGTTGCCTTATGTTGTTTATCCGGTGGTGCTTGCACTACTTGCAGGGATTGGTATGGCATGGCGTATGGCACGTCTCAACGCGTGAAGAGGTTCCATTTGATTGTATGGATTTGCCTTGCCCAACAGTTTTGTGTTATATTAAAATAGGAGACTTTTATGAAAAGAAAAATACGCATTTGGCCCGATGCCATGTTGCGCCAAGTTGCCAAGCCCATCAAGCATGTCGATGATGATATCCGTGCTTTGGCTCAGGATTTGCTAGACACTTCGTGTGACGAAGCAGGTCTTGCAGCACCTCAAATTGGTGTGTCTAAGCGCATTTTTGTTGCGCAAGTGGATTGGCTGAAGAGTATTCCAGAGTTAAAAAACGTCCCTAAAGATCCGTTGGTGTGTATTAATCCCACATTTGTGCACAAAGAGGGGAGCATGCGTGTGGAGGAGGCGTGCCTGTCTCTGCCTGGGGAGTCTGGTTTTGTCAATCGGGCCAAGCAGGTGGTGATGGAGTACACCGACCTGCAGGGGCAGCGGCAGCGCATAGAGGCTCAGGGGTATTTAGCTGTCTGTTTGCAGCATGAGGCTGACCATTTAGACGGTAAAGTGTGGGTGGATTACCAGAGCCGTACGAAGCGCGAACAGGTGCGCTACAACATGTTGCGGCTCAAACAGAACCTATATCGCAACGAACAGAAGCAGCAACAGCAGCAAGCCTGATACCAATTCTCAAAATAGAGTTCACGTTTCTTTAGACTGGCTAGCGCTCGCCCCTACCTAAAAATTCTTCTTGCAACAAATGAGAAGTTAAATGTGGGAATTCGGTATTAGCTAGTACGCTGGGTCGTGTGAGCGGAGGAATAATCTTCTTGTATTCATGTGTTGACCCTTAGAACCCCCCCTGTGCTAAAGTCGAGAAATATGGGTGCTAGGGACATAGAAAGGCAGGTTTTTTCATGAAGACAACAAAGGGAGTGAGTCGCCATATTTTATTTGCTACAATGTCTTGGACTTTAGCTGCGTGTGGAGCTGTTGTCCTTTGTGGTTGTGCGCATAGAGGGAAAACTGTGAGTGAACATTCTCATCAACACAGCAAGGTTCATGCTGCTAAGCATTGGTCTTACGAGGGCAAAACTGGTCCTAGCCATTGGGGAAATCTCGATGCCGAATTTGCCCAGTGTCGTATAGGTCGGCAACAAAGCCCCATTGACATTACCTCTGCAACAGCGAGTTCTCAGCTGACACAGTTGGGATTTCACTATGTGCCCACGCAGCTTCGTATAAAAAACAGCGGCCATACGTTGGTTGCGCAGTTTCATGATGATGCTGGTTTTATTGAGGTTGGAGAAAAGCGGTACAAGCTGCTGCAATTTCATTTTCATACAGCGAGCGAGCACCGTGTGCGCGGGGAGACCTATGCCATGGAGATTCATCTGGTGCACCAAAACATGCAGGGGAAATTGTTGGTTGTGGGTGGTCGGTTACCGCTATCCACTAATGACGGTCTACAACGACAAGGCGGATACGGACGAGGTCTATAACCTCGTCAAGGCCATCGATCTGAGCTACGAGGATTACAAGAACACCACGCCCAGTTGAACGAACTCGGCG